>NZ_JBMFSR010000023.1:0-18531 GCF_049967455.1 Caldisericum sp.
TGTAAAAATCAATCCGAGAAGTGGATAAAACAGTATCCAGATTACAAATGCGATTACCATTTCATCATAGGACACACTGGCAAAGTATTCAACGGTCAACCAGTGGAGCAACCTTCTTGGCACTGCACGAACTACCAGGCAAACCTTGTAAGTGTGGGAGTTTGTTTCTTGGGAAACTTTGAGAATATTGAAATGCCCACCGGACAGTTTAATGCTGGAGTAAAACTCATAAAAGATTTGATGAAGAAATACAATGTAATGCTTCAAAATGTATTGAGGCATAGGGACATTGTTTCTGATATCACAGGAACGGCAGGCTCAACAGAATGCCCTGGCAAAAACTTCCCTTATGTGCATCTGCTTGACGCACTGCGAGGTGGCAAGCCGTTTTTTGACATTGGAGAAGACTATCCTTACATTAACGAAGTGAAGACGCTTAAACAACTCGGGATAATCAAAGGCGACGGCAAAGGATATCTGAAACCTCACGACTTCATAACACGAGAAGAGGCAATGCTGATTGCGTATAGGATTTTGAAAACATTGCAAAACTAAATATAGTACCAATATTGTATAGCAGAACTCTCCTATCTTACGGCAGGAGAGTTTTTTATTCACGAAGATTTCTTAAATTTAGTCTTCATAAAACTTTTTAATTTCGAAAAAATTGATAAGACTTTTATATAATTTTATTAGGAGGAGAGATTTTATGGAAATGATTTTAAGAGAGGAATACCTTAAAGTACTCGCTGCAATTTATTACCACTTTGTAAAAGAGCATAGCAAAGTGGATATAAGTACTCTTTCTAATGAATTAAATATTAACGAGGAGATTTTAGCAAATGATATAAGGTACTTAAATGATAAAGGATATATTATTGGAGTGAGCTTTGTTTCTGGATTAAATGGTACAATAATATATGTTCATGAGATTAACCCTACACCTAAAGGCAGGGATATCATAGAAGATCCTTTTAAATTTGTAATTGGCGATAAATTAAGCAATTTCTTCATTAACACAGGCAGTATTACAGGGTCTAATATCAGCCAGTCTAATGTTTCAAATATATCTATAGAAAATATTAATATGATTGAAAAACAAGCTGATTCTCTGATTGAATTAGTCAGCGAAGAAAAATTGAAGAAAGAAATTGAAAACTCAAAGGAGTCAACTATGAATAATTGGGAGAATAAAAAGTACCATGAATAAGCATGGAATATATAGTTCTAAGCAATTTATTAGCTGTAGCTATAATAGCAACCATATAGCTCTTGCCTCTTTCTCTAAGCTTATGAAAGTAGTCCCTGAATCTTCCATCAAACCTAATTACATTCATGGCCATAAGATATATTATTCTCCGAAGATGCCTATTCCCTCTTTTAGAGATATTAAACTCAGCTTTATATCTTCCAGATTGTTTTATGACTGGATCAATTCCTACAAATGCTATAAGACTTTTTTCACTTCTAAATGCATCTATACTAGGAAGCTCGCATACAAAACTTGTAGCCAAACAATTCCCAATCCCTGGGATAGAAGATATAATCTTGATTTCTTCTATCTCAACTTCTTTAATGCCGCAAGAAAGAAGATGGTCAAATTTATCAATCTCTTCTTCTATCATAAGAAGCCTCTTTACGTTGCTTATAAGGATCTCTTCAAAAGCTTTAGAATGTATTCCGATAGAGTTATCGGCAAGCTCAATAATATCGAAAGCTGTGAAAGAAGGCTTCTTCCCCCTGCCGTTAAAGGCTTGAGAGAACTCGTATTCAATCGCCTTCTTTTTAGCTTTATTGATCCTTTCGTAAGAAGGAAACTTCAACAAGAATTGAAGCATCCCCTTAGTAAAAATATTAATGTTTCTCTCAAGTTCAGGGAAAAGTACATAGATACACCTAAGGATGCTGTCTTTAAGGTAAGAGACTTCTCTTACAAGCTTTTCTCTCTCCCTCACAAGTATTTTAAGTTCAGAGAGTTTCGCTTGATTTTGAGGTTCTGGTTTAGAATAAGAGAGATACTGAGCTATAGTAGAGGCATCCTTCTTGTCAGATTTGTACGGCCTAATGTCGAGTTTAGAGAACTTATTAATTACAGAAGGGTTAATAACTACTGTGTTGATGTTATGTTCAATGAGGAAAGCCATGAGGTTAAGGTAGTAGATAGAAGTAGATTCCATACCTACAATAGAGGGGGCTTGGGAAGTAGATCTATTTATAGCATCAAGGAAGCTCTGGAAGCCATCAAGGGATTGGGTAAAAGAGCTTTGAAAGACATCATTTCCTTTAGAATCTTTGATACACACAGCAAAAGAATCTTTAGATACATCTACGCCAACATAAAACTCGTAATTCATCCTAAAAACACCTCCAATGTTTTAGTTTCTGAAGCAGGCTCTGCTCCCCAACCCTTCCTCCATATTTACACGGGCTCAAAGTCCCAACCAACTTATTCGGGTTCAGGAAGCAGGAAACAAACTCCTTTACGGACTTCTATGGCCCAGGTGCTAAGTACGTTTTCCTGCTTCTTTAATTTCTATATTCAATTTTATCAAAATTATTGGTAGGAGGTAAAAATGGCAGGAAATATTTACGAGAAAGAAGAGCATATTGGGGAAAAGGGAATGGACCTTCACAGAGCGCTCTCATCCCTCATAGAGGAATTGGAGGCTGTTGACTACTACAGTCAGAGAGCCAATGCAACAAACGACGAGAACCTCAAATCTATCCTAATTCACAACAGGGACGAGGAAAAAGAGCATGCTGCAATGCTTATTGAGTATATCAGAAGAGTGGACGATAAATTTGACAAAGAATTAAAAGAAATCCTCTTCAAAGAAGGGGATGTAACGAGGTTCGGTTAAAAAAGAGACATAGTTAACTTTATCTGGAGCTGCCATTTTAAACGTAAAACAAAATGGCAAAATAGTGAAAGATACTTCCAAACAGTACAAAAAAATGCCATATGAAATGATTGTACTGTAGTTTTTGCCATGCATAAAAAATAACACCGAGCGTATAGGTCAGCCCTCCAAGAAAAAGTAGAACGATGCCCCCTCTTGGCAAAGCAGCCATTAAGGGCTTTATTGCAAAAACAATCAGCCATCCCATTGCAATGTAAATTGCAGTGAAGAGAACAGGGTATTTATTTATAAAAATAGCCTTTAAAACAATCCCTGCTAGAGCAATTGCCCATACAATAAAAAACATCGAGAAACCTAATTTATCTTTCAATACAACAAGTAAAAATGGAGTATATGTGCCTGCAATTAGAAGAAAAATCGCTAATGATCAAAAATCCTCAGCACTTTTTGAAGCCTTGCAGATTTTAAAATTATTGGAAGGCCATGATAAAGGGATGAAGCAACGTAAAGAAGGACCAGCGTTATGCCAAAAATCATAAAACTTAAAATCCTCAGGGCCCCTCCTATCCTGACTGCTTTGATAATTAACATTACAAGCCCTGCAACTGCAAGTCCTGTGCCTACCGTGTGTGTAATAAAATTGCCAATTTCTTCTTTCTTCGTTGGAATTTTAGGTATTATTTTCATTGACATCCTCTCCTTAAAATTTTAACAACAAATTATAAGACTATTTAATAAATTTTAACAAATAAAGAATTCTTTTAAAAAACTCAAAAAAACTATTGACATGCATTCAAGTTTTCCTACAATTAATTGTGAGAATATCATGAGAATCGGCTTAACCTTTAACCTAAGAAAAAGTTTTAGCGAAAGAAATTCTGTCTTCGATAGCCCGGAAACTATTGAGAACATTAAAAGAGCACTTGAAAGCAAAGGGCACAGGGTTAAACTTTATGAAGCAGGCTCTGAAACATTGTTCTATCTTCTTTCTTTGGACAGACCTCAACTCGTATTTAATGTAGCAGAAGGGAAAAACGGAATATACGGAGAGGCATATGTTCCTTCAATTCTTGATGAATTAAAAATCCCTTATACTGGATCTTCTGCGCTTGCTGTGTCATTATCGGTAAATAAAGTCGCAACCAAGATGATTATGCAAGGTGCCGGGGTTAGTGTTCCGAAATTATACCAGTTTATAACAACGCCAAATGAAGAAATAGCAAACATTGACTCTTTCCCTGTAATTGTAAAGCCTGTTTTCGAAGGCTCAAGCATAGGAATTTCCTCAAGGTCTATTTGCTACTCAATAGAAGAAGTGAAGATATCCTCCTCAAGAATATTCCAGAGGTTACGAAGGCCAGTTATGATAGAGGAATTTATTGACGGAACAGAAATTACTGCTGGAATAATCGGAAACTTTCCACCAAAAATGCTTCCGCCAATGGAAATTGATTTTTCCTCATTAAATAAGAGAGAGTCAAAGGCATCAAATGGGATACAAACTTATAAATTCAAAGTTGATTATGCAGAAAAAGCTCAATATTTTTTACCTGCAAGAATTTCAAAGGAGACCATCAAAAAGATTGAGGAAAATGTTATAAAAGCATTTACTGTGCTTAATCTGAGGGACATTGCTCGTTTCGATATAAGGATCGGCAGAAACGGTATCCCATATATACTCGAAGTAAATGCCGTGGTAGGACTTGAAAGAGATTATTCCGATTTTCCAAGAATGTACAAGCTTACTGGAAAAACTTATGAAGAGTTAATAAACGATATATTAGAAGCTTCGTTTGAACGAATAACAAGAAATGAGAGAGTAATATTTTGAGGTGTTACAATGATATGGATGAAATAATTGTAGTTGATTATGGCTCGCAGTATACGAGGCCCATTGCAAGAAGGATAAAAATTGCCCTTATGATATCTTATAAAAAGGCTCTGAGCAATAGGACCTAATGTGTAAGGATTGCATCGTTTAAGCAATTGGGGAGGGTTAATGAACGGAGAAAAGATAACACTCAGGCAGCTTGAGACTCACTTATTTAAGGCAGCGGACATACTTCGAGGTAATATGGATGCTTCCGAGTATAAAGAATATATCTTCGGTATGCTATTCTTGAAACACACAAGCGATGTTTTTGATAAAAAGCGCGAAGAACTCCTTACAAGCTTAAAAGGAACAGGACATGCTGACAGTGAGATTGATCAACTACTTGAAGACCCAAACTTATATGGCGATACATTTTTCGTTCCCAAGGAAGCCCGCTATGAGAATTTACTTAAGTTAAAAGAAAATGTTGGAGAATCTTTAAATAAGGCACTTGCTGCACTTGAAAATGTGAACTCAGAAATGCTTGAAGGAGTCTTAAAGCACATTGACTTTAATGCCACAAAAGGGCGGACAAAATTAAAAGATGAGCAACTTATCAACCTTATTAACCACTTTAACCAATACAAACTCACTACTGACAACTTTGAGTTCCCCGACCTTTTAGGTGCAGCTTATGAATATCTCCTTAAGCAATTTGCAGATTCAGCGGGAAAGAAAGGTGGCGAATTTTATACTCCACCCCATGTAAAAAAACTTATGGTGCAGGTTTTGAAGCCGCAAGAAGGAATGACCATTTATGACCCAACTGTTGGTTCAGGAGGATTCCTAATTGAAGCAAAAAATTATATTGAAAGCCAGGGGCAAGATTCGCATAATCTTGGATTATACGGGCAGGAGTTAAACAGTCTTACATGGTCAATCTGCAAAATCAATATGATCCTTCACGGTATTCGAGATGCACATATTGAAAATGAGGACACTCTTACCACTCCAAAGTTTGTTGAAGCAAACTATATCAAACAATTCGATAGAGTACTTGCAAATCCTCCATTTTCACAGAATTACTCAAGGCAAAATATGAAATTTGAAGAAAGGTTCCGCTATGGCTTCACTCCAGAGAATGGCAAAAAAGCCGATTTGATGTTCCTCCAGCACATGATTGCAAGCACAAAAGATAAGGGTATGCTTGCTTCAGTTATGCCCCACGGCGTCCTTTTCAGGGGAGGGATAGAAAAGACCATCCGCGAAGGAATGGTAAAAGACGACATCATTGAGGCAATCATTGGACTTCCTGCAAAGCTTTTTTACAATGTAGGCATTCCTGCATGCATTATTGTGATAAATAAAAATAAACCTCTTGAAATGAGAAATAAAATTCTTTTCATAAATGCAGATAGAGAATACGGCGAAGGCAGAAATCAGAATTACCTTCGTCCTGAGGATATAGAAAAGATTGTGCATGTGTTTGACAATAGACTTGAAGTGCCAAAGTACTCCCGCCTTGTAGATATAAAAGAAATTGAAGAAAATGATTTTAATTTAAACATAAGGCGTTACGTCGATAATTCTCCAGAGGTAGAAGCAGAAAACGTTTCTGCACATATCTTTGGCGGAATACCTGAAAGTGAAGTCCTTGCAAGTGAGAATACTTTTAAAAAACTTGGAGTGGATTACACGCTCCTTCTTAAGAAGGTCGATGATCATAATTTTGGGTTCGTCGAAATTACTGCTGAAAAAGCAAAGATAAAAGAAATAATCGAAGAGAAAACTCGTCTGCAGGATGTTTTCATGGAGCATGAACTGGAGCTTGAGGAATGGTTTGCTGAAATTAAAGGCGAGATAGAGAAGTTTAAAGGTCGTAACAACCTTTGGCAATTTAGAGAAAATGCGCTTTCAAAATTGAAGTTGAAAATTCTTCCTCTCGGTGTTCTTGATGAGTTTAAAGTGGCAGGTGTGTTTGTTAATTGGTGGGAAGAGCTTTTCTACGAGTTCAAGGCAATTGTTGCAGACGGATTTAGCAAAAACCTTATTGAAGAAGAGCAGATTAAAAATAAGTTTTTCGCTGGGGAACTTGGTGAGCTGGAAGGTCTTGAGGCGCAAATTTCGCTTCTTGAAGGTGAATTGAACGAGCTTTTTGAGGAAATAGAAGATTGGGATGAAGAAGAGCAAGGCGAAAAAACTGCTAAAAAAGTTAAGGATTATCTAAAAGAAACTATAAACGATCTTCTGAAATCAAAAAGTATTCCAGTTGATAAGGAATTGAACATATGGAAAGATTTGCTCAACCGTATTGAAGCAAAAGAAAGAGAAATAAAAGAAGCGCGCAAGAAATATACTGATAAAGAAAAGGAGATTGCAAAGAGTGTTGCTTTGAAAAAAGAAAACCTCTCTCAGGACGAGGCAAAAGAACTTATCCTTGAAAGGTTTTACGAAGTTGCCAAGAATAACCTTGATAAATATATTAACGCAGAGAAAAAAGAGCTCATTAAAATCTTTGAAAATTTCTGGGACAAGTACAAGAAGTCTCTCGAAGAGCTTGTTAAAGAAAGAGATGAGGATGTAAAGAAGCTCAACGAGTTTCTTGAGCATCTGGGGTATAAAAAATTATGTTAGAATTAAATACGTTAGAATCTATGTATAAAATGTTGCGTACAACGAAAACAAAATCACCGTACGCAAGAAAGTTTGTGTACGGTAGAGCGTACACAAAAAGTTTTGTGTGCCGTGAAAAGTGTTTTATTGCACGCAACGCAATTTGTGTGCAGCAAAAAGCACACAAACATGGAGCCCTTGAATGAGCAAAGATATTAGAAAACTTATCAGCGAAAGCGAGAGCCAGTTTATGGAGTTGAAAGAGAAGTTCAATGAAGGAGTTTTGAAAACCATCTCTGCTTTTGCAAATACAAGTGGGGAGACACTTTTAATTGGAGTTAGTGATAAGAAAGAAGTTGTCGGGCTTGATTTAAAGGATAGCGAATTCAAGGATATAGTTGATAAAATTGTTGATTCTCTTGGTTTTCAACCAGAGATAAAAGTTATTAAGTTCGACAGTAAAAAGCTAATAAAAATTGACGTTCCCAAGTCTGCAATTCCAATAAAGTACAGAGGTATTTATTATAAGAGAGTTGGCAATACAACAAGAGAAATGAGTACTGATGAATTGTCGAGGTTTTTTAAGCGCGATTTGCGTTGGGAAAGACTCACAAATGAGAAATTTAATGAAGATTATCTCGACAAGGATGCAATTGAAAACTTCATTTCCCTTGGAACAGCAAGGGGTAGGTTGAATCTGCCAAGAAACGATATTTCAATAATTGATTTATTAACAATGCTCGGGCTTATAGAAAACGGACGTTTCACCAATGCTTGTATCCTTCTATTTGGAAAAAATCCACAACAATTTTTCTTAGGTGCAAGAATGAGGGTAATGAGATTAAAAGATGAAATAACGATCATTGGCGATAGGTGGATAGGGGGCAATCTGTTTAAGCAGTACTACGAGACAGAAGAAGCAATCAAAAGCCTCATAAACGTACGATACGAGATAAAGGGTTTTAATCGTGAGGATATCTGGGATTATCCACTTCCTGCTATAAGGGAGGCGATTGCAAATGCTCTTGTTCACCGCGACTACCTGGAGGGTAGAGAAACTCAAATAAAAGTGTATGATGACAAAATTTGGTTTAACAATCTTGGTGGATTACCTGAAGGGATAACATTAGAAGAACTGCTTTCAGCTCATGCTTCAAGGCCAAGAAATCCCCTTATTGCAAATATCTTTTACACAGCAGGAATTATTGAGTCTTTAGGCTCTGGAATAGAGAGGATGAGAAACGCTTTGAAAGGACAAAATCTTCCTGAACCAGAAATTAAAGCAAACCATGTTGAATTTAACCTGTGGTTTATGAAGGATAGGTATACAGAAGAATATTTGAAAACTTTGGGCTTAAATGAAAGACAAATAAAGGCAGTAATGTACGTAAAAAAGAACGGAAGGATTACGAACAGAGAATATAGAGAGCTTGTAAACATTTCAGATGAAGGAGCAAGACTTGATTTAAAAGGCTTGGTTGAAAAAAGTATTTTAGTTGCAAAAGGGAAAGGTAGAAGTTTACATTATGCTATTAACAAGTTTGGCGATTAGTTGGCGATTACTTGGCAATTTTGGCGATTATCTGGCGAAAGAGCCCACTTATTGCAAATGGAAGCGTATCTCTTCCCGTTATACATTTATTCTCGTCATGCTGAGCGAAGCGAAGCATCTCCTTTTTGAAGGTGTGAGAAGTGAGGGTGAAGATGAGAAGTGAGAGTGAAAAAACGTGAGCGAGAAAAACAGAATTGAAACCGACGAAAACCTCCCCGAAGGCTGGAGAAGGGTAAGGCTGGGGGAAGTGATAAAAGAATCAAAAGAAAGAAATATCAATAATAATGTTAAAGTTGTTTTGACAATTTCAAATCTATTTGGATTTGTGGATCAAACAGAGTTTTTTGGCAGAAATCTTAGTAGTGTTGACACAAGAAATTATAAAGTTGTGAAGAAGTTCTGTTATGCTTATAATCCTGCAAGAATAAACGTTGGTTCAATCGCCCTAAATGAGCAGCATGAAGAGGCAATAGTAAGCCCAATGTATGTTGTATTTAAAACTGAAGCTTCGTTAATTCCAAAGTTCTTTAGGTATCATACTCAGATGAAGATATTTAATAATCGGGTAATAAATAATACAGCAGGCTCGGTCAGAGAAAGTCTTAATTTTTCAAGACTCGTAACTTTTGATTTTCTTCTCCCTCCTCTTCATGAGCAACAAAAGATTGCGGGGATTTTGGAGACCGTTGATAATGCTATCGAAAAAACCGATGCGATTATTGAAAAATACAAACGGATTAAAAAGGGCTTAATGGAAGATTTGCTCACGGGAAAAATACGATTACGTCCACTAAGTCATTCCGAAGCCGAAGGCGAGGAATCCAAGACTTTCGATGCTTCTCAACCAAACCAATTTGTTATTGGCGGCAAAGCTTTTATTGGCATCCCTAATACTAAATGGAAGGACTCCCCCCTCGGTAAAATCCCCGAAGACTGGGAAGTAAAAAAGTTGGGAGAGGTTTGTGATATTTTTGATTCTCAAAGAATACCGTTAGATGAAAATTATCGAGCAAACATAAAAGGAGATATTCCATACTGCGGGGCAACAGGAATAATTGACTACATCAATGATTACATATTTAATGGGGAATTTGTATTGATTGCAGAAGATGGAGGTAAATATTCACGGTTTTCTGAGACTGCTTATATTATGAAGGGAAAGTTTTGGCCAAATAATCATGTTCATATTGCATGTGGGGAAGATGGTATTTTGAATAATGACTTTCTTAAATATTTTATTAATTATGAGGACATAGGTTCTTACATTTCTGGGAGTACTAGAGAAAAATTAAATCAACAACTTTTAAAAAATATTCTTCTCCCTCTTCCTCCTCTTCAGGAACAACATCTCATTGCTCAAGTCCTCTCTCAGGTTGACTCAGTCATAGAAAAAGAGCAGGCCTACAAAGAAAAGCTTGAGCGTATTAAAAAAGGTCTTATGGAAGATTTGTTGACAGGCAAAGTGAGGGTAAATCATTTGATAAAGGAGGGAAGTTAGATGATACCGAAATTTCATGAGAGTTTTTTGCCTATTCTTAAATTTCTTAAAGATGGGAAAACTCATAGCATGGAGGAGTTAGAAAATTATCTTGCAAAACAATTTAACCTAACCGAAGAGGAGAGAAATGCTATTTTGCCAAGCGGTACACAGAGAGTATTTAAAAACAGAGTGGGTTGGGCGAGGACATATCTATATAAGGCAAAACTTGTTGATGTTCCTGAAAGAGGAAGTATAATAATAACAGAGCGTGGTTTAGAAGTGCTTAAAGAGAACCTACCCATAATGGATGTTAAATATTTAATGAAGTTTCCCGAATTTGTGGAATTTCATAAAAGCCACAAAAACGAAAAGGTCTCTGAGATAGAATCACAAGAGACTACTCCAGAGGAAGTAATTTCCCAAAAAGTAGAAGAAATTAACAGTATTATTAAAACTGAGCTTCTTGAAAGGATTCTTAAGTCTTCTCCGAGTTTCTTCGAACGCCTTGTTTTAGACCTTGTTGTGAATATGGGATATGGTGGGTCATTTGAAGAAGCGAGTAAACTTCTGGGGAGAAGCGGAGACGAAGGTGTTGACGGTGTCATAAAGGAAGACATCTTGGGCTTGGATAACATTTATCTTCAGGCAAAAAGATGGGACAAAGGTGCAATTGGAAGAAAGGAAATTCAGGCATTTGTTGGTGCACTCCACGGAAAAGGAGCAAAGAAAGGAATATTTATTACCACTTCGACATTTACGAAGGAGGCCTTAGACTATGTTGACAGTATTAGCGATATAAAGGTGATACTAATTGATAAAGATAATTTGCTTGATTATATGATTAAGTATAATGTGGGTGTAGAAACAAAATATACAATTGAAATAAAAAAGGTAGACGACGATTACTTTGATGAGTATCAATAAAAGGAGTGACGATGACTTCAGTTCTTGACGAAGAGCATTTTGTAGAAAATGATTTCTTAAAGAAACTAAAAGGCCTTGGATGGCGAGTTTACAGGCAGGATGCATATAATCCTGAAGTTGCATACGAGTTTATTGGTTTTGACGAAGAGAGCGAGCCAATTGCAGGTACTGCTGAAACTTTCAGGGAAAACTTTTCAGATATTATCCTGGAAGGAGAGTTAAGGAATTCGCTTAAAAGAATTAACCCATTTCTTGATGATTCACAGGTAAGCGAGGTTGTTCGCAGGCTTACAGTCCCAAGTAGTAATTCCTTCATTGAAATTAACCGGGAAATCCACGAACTGCTTACTTATAACACTTCAGTTTCTGAAAATCCTATCACAAAGGAAAAAAGTCCTAGCGTAAAATACATTGACCTCAAAAATACTGAAAACAATTCTTTCATAGCAATCTCGCAGTTTAAGGTGAGTATCCAAGGCACAGAGAATCACATCATCCCTGATATTGTGCTTTTTGTAAATGGTATTCCTCTTGTAGTTGTGGAGTGCAAATCTCCAGCAATAACCGACCCCATATACGAAGCAATCACTCAACTTATGAGGTATTCCGAGAGAAGAGATGTGAAAGAAGGTAATAAAAAACTCTTTTACTATAATCTCCTTCAGATTGCAACTGCAAGATACATGGCGAAAGTCGGAACAATTACGTCAGAGTATGAGCACTTTGTGGAGTGGAAAGACCCCTATCCTTATACTCTCCAGGATTTGGAAACTGGGCATTCAATGCAGGACATTGTTATTCAGGGGGTTCTTTCAAGGGAAAATCTTCTTGACTTAATGCATACTTACACGATTTTTAGAGATACAGAGAAAGGAACTGCAAAAATTGTTGCTCGTTACCACCAGTTCAGGGCAGTAAAGAAAATTATCGAGCAAATAAAATTCGGTAAAACTCCTCTTGAAAAGGGCGGTATTATCTGGCATACTCAGGGCTCAGGTAAATCTCTTACAATGATGTTTACCGTGCGAGACCTCTACCACCATCAAGAGGAATTTGGAGATTATAAAATAGTGTTTATCACTGACCGAATAGATCTTGAAAGGCAGTTAAACGATACTTCAAAAAGTGTAGGCTTTACTGTGAAAGTTGCAAGGAGCATTAAACACTTGCAAGAACTCCTTAAAACCAACACGCCAGAACTTGTTATGTGTATGATTAGCAAGTTTCAAGAAACAGAACTTCAAGAGAAGTTCCCGCTGCTTAACACATCTCCCAAAATCCTTATCATGATTGATGAAGCACATCGCTCCGAGTACAAAGAACTTGGAGCAAATTTGCAATACTCCCTTCCAAATGCTGTGAGAATTGCCTTCACAGGAACTCCCATTGACAAGACAGAAACAACTTTTGGAGAATATATTGACAGATACACAATAAAGCAGTCTATTGAAGATGGCGTTACAGTCCCCATTCTTTATGAAGGGCGGGCACATATAGCAGAGGTTAAAGATAGAGAAGCAATGAACCGAAAATTTGAGGATGTTTTTAGATTTGTTGGTGCAGATGAAAAGAAGATGATAATGGGAAAATATACATGGCTTGCATATTTGGAAGATAGGAACGTCATAAAAGATAAGGCAAAAGACATGGTAGACCACTATGTCGAAAATATATTTGTTAATGGCTTTAAAGCGCAAGTTGTTACTGCTTCAAGGCTTGCTGCAGCAAGGTATAGGGATGCACTTACCGAAGCGCTTAAAGAAAAAATTGATGAACTTATGAAACATAACCCTCTTAATATAGATATTGAAAAACTTAGGAATGTTAAAATCACTGCAATAATTTCAGGGACACTTAACGATGAAGAAGAATTAAGGAAGTACACTAACCCTGATAAGCAGGAAATGGAAATCAAAAGTTTCAAGTTACCTTTTGGATACAACGAGAAAGGCATTTCAGGAGATATGGGCATTATTGTGGTTCAAAGCATGCTTATCACGGGTTTTGACGCACCCATAGAACAGGTGATTTACCTTGATAACGTAATACAAGAGCACAACTTACTTCAGGCAATTGCAAGGGTTAACAGGGTGTATAAAAATAAAAGTGCAGGATTTGTTATTGATTATGTGGGAGTATTTAATCATCTAAAAGAGGCTTTGGCAAACTACTATGAAAAGGATATAAACGAAATTTGGGGAGTTGTTTCAAACAAAGAAGAAGCTAAAGACAAACTTACCAAAGCATACAATGACCTTGTTAGTTTCTTTTTGAATATTGGAATCAAGGATTTTCTTAAAGAAACTAATGTATGCATTGACTTGCTTCTTTCTGACGAAGAAAGGAGAAACGAGTTTTATAATCTTACAAATAATTTCAATAGGTATATGGATATTGTTCTACCCGACCCATATGCGCTTAGATTCAAAGAAGCATTAAAAACAGCGGGCTTTATTAAAGAAACTTTAAGAAATGCTTTAAGGCAAGGCCCGAGCGTAAGAGAAGCGTCAGAAAAGGTAAAGAATATCGTAGAGGAATACCTTGTTTCTAAAGGCATTGAGCCAAAAATTCCCGAGACAAACCTGCTTGATAATGAGTTTCTTAACAAGATAAAGGCATTTTCAACTGCAAAGCAACGGGCAACTGCTCTTGAAACTGCTACAAGGAAATATATTATCGACCATCTTGCGGAAGATCCAGAACTTTACGAGAGGTTTGCAGAGAAACTGGAAGAGATATTGAAGAAGTATAAGGAAAACTGGGATGAAATTGACCGCAATCTTAAAGCGCTGCGAGAGGAAATCAAGGAAGGAAGAAGCAAAGAAAGGGATTTGGGGCTTGATAAGAATAAAGAGATGCCTTTCTTTGGCATCCTTTTAAAGGAAATATACGGAAAAAAGAAATATGAAGAACTAAGCGAAGAGGAAGCTAATTTTTTAGTAAGACTTACAAAAGAAATTCTCAGCGAAGTTAAGAAAGACATAAAGGTTGTGGATTTCTGGGACAGCGCTGGCAAGCAGAAGGCACTGCGCGCGAAAATCAACTATAAACTGCTTTTGCTAAATAAATCGGATTTTCAAGGTATAAAAGAAGCAAATGAGGATTATCTTAAGAAGACCTTGCAAGATAAAAGAGCATTTATTGCCCAGCATATACTTGAAACTGCGTATTACATCTTCGGTGCATCCCATGAACGAAATTGAAATAGAGCAAATTATTCACTCGAAGAGAAAAACCATCGCCATTGAAGTAACTGACAGGGCAACGCTTATTGTTAAAGCACCGTATTTTGTTTCTAAAGTTGCCGTTAACAAAGTAATAGAGAAACACAAAAGTTGGATTAACAAGAGGATTGCCATTGCAAAAACCATTGAAAAGCCATCTTCTAAAGGGTTTGTTTCGGGGGAAAGCTTTCTTTACCTTGGGAGGACTTACAGGCTGTTTATCGTTTATGCGCAGGAGGAGCCCTTTAAATTTGACAATGCTTTTTATCTTAGGGAGGATATGCAACCCTTTGCGAAGGACATATTCATAAACTGGTACAGGAATGAGGCGCGAAAGTTTATTTCCGAAAGGGTGAATTATTATTCAAACCTTGCAGGCATTAAATACAACAAAGTGAAAATAACCTCCGCAATGAAAAGGTGGGGCTCGTGCTCTCGGGAGAGAAATTTGAGTTTTACATACAGACTCGTTATGGCACCTATTTTTGTTATTGATTATGTTATCGTGCACGAACTGTGCCACATAATCGAGCACAACCATTCAAAGACATTCTGGGAACATGTGAAAGTCATTCTGCCAGGTTATAAAAATGCAAGGGCGTGGCTTAATGAAAAGGGACAGATGTTAGTCATATAAAAAGGAGTTGCTATGGAAAAAATTAAAAGCCGTGGTGAAGCAATTCAATTTCTTGCTACCAAAAGAATTTACCCTGCCATATCGAAGAAAGGAAAAGTTTTCTTTTTAAAAAAGAAACATATCTTATTACAGGAAAACGAGAAAGCTGATATTCTCAGTGTCCTCGAGATAAAGAATGAAGAAGATTGCAAAACAATTAGGAAAGATATAAAGAAAGAGACATCTAAAACTAATTCTTATATCCCTATAAAGCACTGGGTGGAAAGCGAGCGCCCAAGGGAACTCCTTGCGAAAGCTGGTAGCAAAAACTTACCCTTATCAAAACTTCTTGCAATAATTCTCAGAACAGGCAGTGTTTCCGAAAGTGCAGAAAGCCTTGCATTAAAAATATTAAATAAATTTAAGACTCTTCGCGCTTTGGACAACACAACTATTGAGGAACTTTGCAAGCTTGAAGGCATTGGTATGGCAAAGGCAACCCAAATTAAGGCTGCTTTCGAAATTGGCAAGCGACTCATGCAGGAACAGGCACAAACCATAAAAAAGATAAGAAGCCCCCGAGAGGCAGTGCAATACGTTAGAGAATTCTTTGCACCATACCTCAGGGATGCAAAAAACGAATTTTTCATTGTGGTACTTCTTGATGTAAAAAATAAACCCATAAAACACATTGAAATAAGTAAGGGAAGCGTAAATGCAAGCATTGTTGACCCTAAAGAAGTCGTGAAGGAGGCAACCCTTCATTCTGCTTCCTCTGTGATTCTTATCCACAACCACCCATCAGGAGAGGTGGAGCCTTCAGAAGAAGATGTAAAAATCACAAGCCAAATCGTAAAAGCCCTGGAACTTGTAAATGTTAAGGTGCTTGACCACATAATCATCGGCAAAAATCACGAGGACTATTTTAGTTTTGCTAGCGCTAAACTAATTTAGACTTTTTACAGAAAATGAATAAGCTATGATATTATGAGCCTCCCATCTTTGTATTTGCTTCCTTGTGAGCGAATTAAATATTATTCATAATCTTGTAATGCGTACAATCTATTGACTTATTTTATTTCTCCTATAGAATTTATTCGGTTAAATCCAAAAAGAATACTATAAACAAGTACCTTGAAAAAGAAGCATAAAATGGCAAGATGACCTCCAAAGAGAAGTAAATAAAACTTAAATGAGGTTCGTATGCGTAAAATCATTATCATTTCTTTAGTTGCAGTATTATGTGTTTTAATTTTTGTTAATGTTGTATACGGAGTTCTTGGTAATAAAACAATAATGGTTACATATCGCAACATATCAATTTATGTAAATGGTCAGAAAGTAACACCTGAGGTCGAACCTTTTATTTACAATAGCAGAACTGTAGTCCCCTTGAGATTTATCTCCGAAGCGCTTAATAAAGAGGTTAAATGGGATAGCACAAATAACAGAATAGATATTAACGATAAAACTCAATCAAGTGGAGAGTGGAAAAAAGTTATTGAATTTAAAGGTGGTGATTCTGTTAAAACTCAACCTTTTACAATTCACTCAAAAACTTGGAAAATAGTTTTTTCTGCTAAAGAGGGTCTCTATGGTGGGGGATTATTTGGATTTTTTGTTTATTCAACCGATGACCCAGATCTTTTTATCGAATCAGCTATGGGTTCTTTTAAAAATGGAACCTTATCCAATGAAACCTATATTAAGATAGGAGAAAAAAATTATTTTCTTGATATAACAGCTGCAAACTGTGAATATACGATAACGGTATACGAACAATAAATGAAAGCCGCCATCTACATAAGAGTTAGCACACCAAGCCAAGCTATCAAAGGACTTTGAAATTGTAGGTGTAATCATATACATGGTGAAAAAATTTAAATAGGAGGGAAAGTAAACAAGTTAGGCAATATGCCTACAGACACTATAAGGAGGAATTAAATGGAAGACAAGTTATATGAGGGATTTTATGACCCCACACAAGAATTTTCGAAAGATCCTCGTGCTTTTTGCTATGAACTTGCTGAGGAATTTATTAAAAAATCTAAACAAATCCTGAAAACTGGTATGAAGAAAAGAATACTGTTAAGGGGGTACTCTTATTACTATTCACCTGGAATTTCGCTGCAATATCAACCAAAAAGCTGGATTTTAAGAATGTGGGAGAACTCATTCGAGCGAATAAAGATAAGTTGAAATCATTAGAAAAGTATTCTATAGAAAAGGTTGATGATAATGCATGGAGTGATATTAGAGATGTGTTTGAACAGTTTAGGGGATTACTCGGTCAAACTGGGGCAAGCGAGGCTTTAAGCCTATTGCATCCAGCTTTATTTGTGATGTGGGACACTGCGATAAGAGGTCGATTAAATAAAGAACTAATTAAAGGGATTGATGAAGGACAAAACGGTGACTGCTATGTGACTTTTCTGAAAGGTATTCAAGAGATTATTAAAAAATATCATATTAAAGAGAAATTGCTTCTCGATCAAAACTCGACAATAGCAAAGAAAGTAGATGAATATAATTACGTTGAATTGGTAATGAAGAAACGATATAGTGGCTGATGAAAATACTAAAAGGAGAGGTAAGTTTTAGCGAATGAAAGCGGCAATCTACATAAGAGTTTCAACACCAGGACAGGCTATCAACGGCGAAAGCCTTGATATGCAGAAAGAAAGGCTTATTGAGTATGTTAAAAATCATAACTGGGAGTTATATAAAACTTACGAGGATGGCGGCTTTTCGGGTAAGGATACTGACAGACCCTGTTTTCAAGCAATGCTGTCAGATGTTCAACAAAACAAGTTTGATATTTTATTAGTCTATAAAATAGACAGATTATCTCGTTCTATTCTTGATTTTCATACTACAATGAAAATACTACGGGAACATAATATTTCATTTGTTTCACTTACTCAGCAGTTCGATACTTCAACCTCTATGGGTCGCCTTATGCTGAATATACTTGTTGATTTTGCAAATTTTGAAACAGAAATTAATGTGGATAGAGCAATTGATTCTTTTTTGAACAGATTTTATAAAGGTCTTCACAGTGGGCAGACTCCGTATGGATATATACGAGAAAACGGTAATAACCTCGTGATCCATAACGAGCAGTCGGAGATAGTCAAAAAAGTTTTCAATTTAGCAAATCAGGGTATTACTTCAAGAGCGATAGCAAAAGAAGTTAAACTCGGTGTGGACAGAGTAAAAACTATTTTAGACAATCCTATTTATGCAGGTTATCTGGCACCTCGCAAAGATAAGCACGGATACCACGGACAGGATATAACTAAATGGATAAAAGGAAACCATGAGTCCATAATACCTCTTGAACTATTCTTTTCGGTGCAGAAAAAATACAAAAAAGGACAGAGACCAACAAAGCATATTGCTATTTTCCAGAAGTTGATCTACTGCCCTTACTGCAAACATAACTATT
>NZ_JBMFSR010000024.1:0-17902 GCF_049967455.1 Caldisericum sp.
GTAAGAATGATAATTCATGCATACCCAAGATAAAGTATTACTTAGATTAATAAGATTTGGAATAATAACAGAAGAAAGAAAAAAATTATCACATACTTCTCATAAGCGAGAGTTTTTTCAAACATTTTTCATAATCCATTTATACCTCCTTCACCAATAATCATAGTAAAAAATCAAAAAGAGAAAATTTAAAAGCTTTTTATAAAATGTAAGGTAAACCATAGATTTTCTGCTTTTAATGAGAAACAAAAACTTTCTATTTTGCTTTGAATTTTTGTAAAAGACGTTTGGCGGTTTCGGTTAAAGCTAAACCACCTTCGCCTGTTTCCCTCAATTCAAGTGGCATTCTTTCGCCAATGCGTTTCATTGCAATTATAACTTCATCGAGAGGGATGAGTGTCTTAATACCTGCAAGAGCCATCTCAGCTGAGGCAATTGCATTGACTGCACCCATTACATTTCGCTTGATACATGGAATTTCAACAAAACCTCCAATTGGATCGCACACAAGACCTAAAACATTTTTCAATGCAAAAGCTGAGGCACTTTCAATTTTATCTATATCATCTGAAAAAAGCGAAACAATTGCACCCGCGGACATAGAGGATGCTGCACCAACTTCTGCTTGACATCCATGGCGCGCACCAGACAAACTTGCAAGGTTTTGGAACACTTCCCCAATACCACCTGCAACAAAAAGTGCTTCAATTAATTTTCGACGATCAACTCCCTTTAACTTCGCAACTGTAATAAGCGAACCTGGTAAAACGCCACAGGAACCTGCTGTGGGTGCTGCAACAATTCGCCCCATGCATGCGTTCATCTCAGAAACTGCAAGGGTATTTAGAATGACCTCAGTAAATTCAGGTGAAAGTAGATGAAAATTACTACCATTTATGTATTCTTTTAATTGATAAGCCCACCCATTTACAAACCCTGTTTTTGAGACATTTTTATTTTTAAGCCCTTTTTCTATTGATTCCTCCATTGCAGAAAGTGTTCTATCCATCTTACTTATCACAAATTCTTCTTCTTTTCCCTCGTTTATTGCTTCATAGTGGATAAGAAACCTTGATAGAGTAAGCCCTGATGAACTTACCTTTTCCTTCAACTCTGCAAAACTTTTAAATTTTATCTTCATAATATCTCCCTATAATTCCTCAAGCCTTTCAACTGTTATTGCTTCTTTTATATTTTTATTTTCAAGAATCAAGTGAAGCCTATCTTTTGGAAAATCTGCATCAAGTTTAAAAACGGAGAGCGATTCACCTATAGAGGAATCCCTCTCAATTTCTGCTTTTGCAATGTTAATACCCGTATCAGCAATTACCTTTGAAACGTGTGCAACAATACCTGGCACATCTTTTGCAATAACAATAAGCACGGGGTGTCTTCCAAAAAGGTTTACATTGTAACCATTAATATTAAAAATACGTATCAAACCCCCACCTATTGATTCGCCAAAAATATAGAAAGGTTCTCTATTGTTATAAAAAGTTATTTTTGCAGTATTTTCTGGAAGCTCCTCATTAATACCCATAAAATTAAATTTGTAATTTATCCCCATTTCTTTTGCAATGCCAAACGCATTGAGGATGCGTTCATCATCAACATTAAAACACAAAATGCCTGAAAGTATCGCAAGATCTGTGCCGTGCCCAACTCCTGATTCTGAGAACGAATTAAAAAGATCAATCTCAACAAGATCGAAAAGCTTACTAACACCATAAATACGCCTTGCATATTTTCCTATTCGAACAGCCCCTGCCGTGTGCGAACTTGATGGCCCAATCATTATAGGCCCAATAATCTCAAAAATTCCCATATAGTAATTATACTTCAATTTATATTTTGTTAATGATCTAAAAAGTGATAAAATGTATTGATAAAATAGGAGGTGATAAATGTTACAACTAATTCTTTATTTAGTCCTTATTCTTGTCGTCATTGCGATTGCTCTCCGAAGTGTAATCGTCGTGCGACAGGCAACAGCCGCTGTTGTTGAAAGGCTTGGCCAATATTCAAGAACCCTTAAACCTGGCTTGCATGTTCTCATTCCCTTTATTGAAAGCGTAAGAAAAATTGTTGATCTAAGGGAACAGGTATGGGACTATCCTCCACAAGAGATAATCACAAAGGACAATGTTGTTGTGAAAATTGACAACGTTATGTACTATATGGTAACAGATCCTGTAAAAGTTGTCTATGAAGTTCAAGATGTAGACCAAGCGATTTTAAAACTTACACAAACTGCAATAAGAAATGTTTGCGGAAACTTAACGCTTGATGAATTGCTTACTTCAAGAGAAAAAATTAATGAGACCTTAAGGCAAGACCTCGATATTGCAACAGACCCATGGGGCATAAAAGTTACAAGAGTTGAAATTAAGACAATTATGCCGCCCCCAGAAATTCAAGAAGCAATGACTAAGCAGATGAAGGCAGAACGTGATAAACGTGCAACAATTCTTGAAGCAGAAGGCATAAAACAAGCAGCAATCCTTAAGGCCGAGGGTGAAAGGCAGGCAAAGATCTTAACTGCAGAAGGTGAAAGGCAGGCGCAGATTTTAAGAGCAGAGGGTGAAGCACAAGCACTTTTAACTGTTGCAAAAGCAAAAGGTGATGCAGCAGAAGTATACTTCCAAGGAATTCACAAAGGGAATCCCACAAAAGACATTATCGCTATTAACTACCTTGAAACATTAAACAAAATTGCAGAGGGAAAGGCAACAAAGATATTCCTCCCTTATGAGTCTTCAGCACTATTAGGTTCACTTGGCACAATAAAAGAAATCTTCTCAAAAGAGGAAGAAAAAGGCGAAAATGAAAAGTAATAAGCCTAAAAGAAGGCACGTATGAGCAAGTTAAATTTAACTATTTTTTGGATTATAGTTGCGGCATTATCCGCAATCATTGAAATAAATACTTTAACATTCTTTTCAATCTGGTTCAGTGTTGCTGCAATAATTTCTCTTATCTTTAATCTCCTTGACTTTGGAATCACCGCACAGATTGTCGTATTTATTGCTTCCTCTTTAGCTCTTATCCTTTCCTCTGAATTCTTACTTAAAAAGAAACTCAAAATAATAGGATACAACTATAAAACAAATATTGATATGATTATAGGTAAAATAGGAGTAGTAACTAAAGATGTAAAAGACATAAGTTATAGCGGAGAAGTACTTGTTGAAGGTCGATATTGGACAGCAATAAGCGAAGATGGAAGTGTTATTGAAAAAGGGAAAAAGGTAGTCGTAACTGGAGTAGAAGGAGTAAAGCTCATAGTAAAAGAGGCTAAATAGGGGCTTTCGCCCCTATTTAGCTAGAAAGTCTGTGTGGTAATTGAGAATTTGCGGTAATTTGAGCGGTTTCTCAAAACAAAATTTATGAAAAAGATGATAAAGCAGTAAAAGTTATAATTACTTCAGGCTTAAAATACGAAGTTTCTGCAAATAGCACCACAATTGAAGTAAATCTCTATGTACTGTTTGAAGGGATCAAAATGTGTTTAACATTACAATGGATAAAGGCTTACGAAGAGTTTTTACAATTATAAAGATCGACAATAAGAAAGATGAAGTTACAATTGAAGAGAAAGTAGGAAAATATAGAAAATAATTGTCATTTTGAAAGACGAACTACTTCGAAAATTGTAGAATATGTCTTTCGGGCAATAACTCTTGCATTTGTTTGTTCAATAAGATATTCTACACCGCCATGCCATCTAAAATTAATGTAGTTTTTAAAGTGATTTAAACCTGCAATAAACTCGACAAAAATAACACCTAAATCCGAAGGAAATGTCTCCGCTGGTATTAAATAATCTGCAACGATAACTTCTTTTGCAACTCTTAATGCTTCATTTAGAAGTAAAATCCGTTCTTTTTCATCCATCTCATGAATCGACATTGAAAATGTTGCAAAGTCAAATTCTTTATCTTTAAAAATTCTTAGAACTTCTATTCCACCATGAAAAAAATTCACATTTCCAAGTTTCATCTTGGTTTTTGTTTTTAAGGCAACTTCAATCATCTTTGAAGAGAGGTCTATGCCGATTGCATTTTTGCACACCAAACTCGCTTCAATTACAAGTGCGCCTGTTCCACAGCCTATGTCGATAAGTTTGTTGCAGTTTTTAATTTCATCAAGGATTTGGCCTCTTAAACCCTTTAAGTTTGGGTCAATAATCTTTCTATAGATTTCACCATCATAATAATGAATTTTATCCATCGTGAATAAATACTACTCAAATAAGAAATAAAAGTCAATATCTTATTATTACACAAAAAGATAGTTATAAAATGCACCCTAAAGATAGAGTAAAACCGCAAGATAGTGAAGGATGCTTCCCGCAAGGACAAAAAAGTGCCAAATAAAGTGATTATATTGATACCTTTGAAAGGCATAGAAAAACACACCAAGCGTATAGGTTAATCCTCCTGCAATAAGAAGAATTAATGCACCTTTAGGAATACTTGCAACAAGTGCCTTCCAAGAAAAAATTATAAGATAACCCATCACAAGGTATGTCGTAGTAAAAAGCACAGGGAATTTTCCAACAAAAAATGCTTTTAAAACAACACCAGTTATTGCAAGCACCCAAACGATAATAAAGATATTTCTGCCCAATGTCCCCCCAATTCCAATAAGAGAAAACGGAGTATAAGTGCCTGCAATAAGAAGATAAATTGCCGAGTGGTCTAAAAGCCTCAAAATTCGCTTTATTCTATCACTTTTCACATTTATGTAAAGTGCATGGTAAAGAGTAGATGCCGTATACAGAAGTGTCAAAGTTATTCCAAAAATTAAATACGCAAAAAATTTTATTGAATTATGTGATCCCACCCCTTTTATAATAAGCAAAACAAGACCTGCAATACTTAGAGCAACGCCAACACCATGTGTAATGCTATTTCCTATTTCTTCTTTTTTATAAAGAGGCTTTTCTTTGATTTTCATGAATTGATTTTAGCACGATTACATAAAATAACAAAGAAATAAAAAAGCCCGGAGACTCATATTCCGAATCCCCGGGCAAAGTAATAAAACCCTATTTAACTATCTCTGCAATTCTTGAAAGTCTCTTTTCTCGGTCTTTTACAAATCTTTCAATACCTTCAAATACGTGTTTCGGATCAAGGTGAGCTTCTTCAACTACTTCATCAACTGTGCCACCTGTTCTCCATCTATTGTCCCAATCAGAAGACAGTGAATATTCTTTAACAACTGGGTTTGCAATCCAGTGATGCATAAGCTTAATTGATTCATTTGTGATAACCATTGCATCATGGAAGAGTTTCCAAGGTAGTACTTTATCTTTATATTCCTGTGGTTCTCTTCTAAATAGTTCATAACTTGGTGCGGAAACAATTCTCACATTAAGTTTGGCCTCTTTAAGTTGAGGTATCACTTTTATGACAGACAACGTTGAACTTGTTCCCTGTACAATAACTGTACCCATTGGTTCTAAATTAGGATCGAAGTCTTTTAGTATATATGCACCATGCACTGCTTCAAAATATGAAGCAAGTCCTAAAGCTTCTCTATCTGGTATAGGAATAGCGGGTCTTGTCAAAACAAGTGCTATGATTGGTGTTTCAAGTTCAAGCGCTCTTCCCAAAAGAACAGGCACTTCATTTGCCTCAAATGGAACAAGGTCTATAATGTGTCCCTGTGGAAATAGATCTCTTACACCAGGCGCAAATATTCCAAAATGAGTTCTTGAATCATCAGCCGTTTCAGGTCCTGAATGCCCCATAACCCAGATTGTTTTTCCAACTTTAAGTTGACAGTCTTGTGCCATTTGAGAAAACAGTCTCATCATACCATATTTAAGGTAAGCAAAGGAACCATAGGTTGATGAAGCTGTGTAAAATCCTTTAAACTCATTAAATGGATCTTCTGCAAAGTTCACTGAAGCAATACCAACAGAAATACCAGAATTTACAAACTCAGTAATCTCTTGAGGGAGAAGAACTCCTTTCTTGTTGTGTACTTTATCATACCAGCCAAAGCCTGGAAAATCTCCATAAGGTTTCGCAAAACCTGAAATCTGTGTTGAATCTGCAAGATCTGCTGACATTGCTATAAATAGAGGTCTTCCATATTTTTTCCCAACATATGCATTAATCCATGAACCCCATTTTGAAAATGCTTCCCTATTTGCAGCATGAGTACCCGGTGCAAAATAAAGATCCTTAGGGTAATTTTTGTAATCATAGAGCGCCTTATCTTTTATTGGATTTTCCCCTTTAAGTTCAAACGTGGGAACATCTTCAGGCACAGTTCCTGCAATCTCTATAAGTCTATTTGCAATGAAATCAAGAAGTTCTCTATCGTTATAAACAACGCTCATTGCAACATCAATGTTATCCTTGAATTGTTTATAAATTTCTTCTTCTGTTTTTGGAGCTGGTTCACCAAAACCTACGAATTTAACACCGTATTTATCTTGGAATTCCTTCTTTGTTTCCCAGAAAAGCTCTGAGTTCATTTTGTGGGGTGCACCATGGGAGGCATTGTCATATTTTAGATACCCTCTACCTTTTCTTGTCTTAAAGTATGCAACATTAGGAACATTTGGATGAATGTTCTTCTCATCAAAGAGTTCAGCCTCTGTCTTTAAAACTTCTCTAAAGTCATTTCCATTTTCGGTGCCAATGACACGCCAACCGTGGCATCCAAACCACTCCTTTGGTGTACCATACACTGTTTCAGATACGGGATGGTCATCAATACCATAGTTATTCCAATCAATGAGGAAGAAAAGATTATCAAGCCCTAATCCCCAGGCAGAATTTGCAGTTTCATGGAATCCACCTGGTGTAAGACCAGCATCTCCCTCAATAACTACAACTTTAACCTTATCAAGTCCTGCCCTTTTAAGAGCAACTGCCTCACCTGCTGCGGCAGTGATTCCATGCCCTGATGGACCTGTATTGAACTTGAGGAAAAGAGTTTTACCTTCAAACTCTGCATGGCCTGAAAGACCTTTGTTTCTTCTAAAACCAAGTAAGTCCTCAGGAAGAAGCGCAAATTCTCTTCTCAATTTGAACTTTTCGTCATGAGTTTCCTCATACTTCTTTTGAAGAGCACCATTTAAAACAGCAAGAGTTGCATAGACAAGTGGAATAGTGTGTCCTGCGCCTAAAATAAACCTATCCCCAAATCTCTTTTCGGGGTATCTAATGTCGTAGTGCAAAAAGCCTGAAAGCATTAATGTAACAAACATATGCATTTTCGAGCGTGACCCACCTGGATGTCCACTTTGCCTGTAGTTAAGCATAAGATCGATTAGTGTGTCTACAACATCGCCAACTTTCTCAAGATGTTTAAGATCTTTTTCGTTTATTTCCATAATTACTCTCCTTTCCAAAAAATTTCTTTATATTCAAACTCAACATCTTTAACAAAATTAATCATTCCTTCCTCAGTTTTTGTGTGCTTGATCATATCTTTAAGCACGTAGAAAGGAATTGTTGCAACATCACATCCTATTTCTAAAATTTCTCTAACTTGCCTTGCGTTTCTTACGGATGCTGCAATTATTTTAGTAGAAAATCTGTAATTCGCAAAGATCTCTTTAATTATTGAAAGCATATGAACTCCACTTACAATTCCGTTATCATTAATTAATTCATCATCATATTCCATTCCATCAGAGGGAAAATAGTCCTCTTTTTTAAATTCAATTCCAACTTTTGCACGGAGATAATCATCGACACGCCCAACAAAAGGACTTACATAATCCGCACCTACTTTAGCCGCAAGGACAGCCTGTTCTGGAGTCATAACAAGCGTAACATTTGTTGGTATACCTAAAGATTTTAATTCTTTTACTGCCATCACACCGTCAAAATCATTTCCTTCACCAAGATTTGGATTTATGGGAATTTTAACCACAACATTATTTGCAATGTAATTAAATTTTTCATAGAGGATTGTTGCTTCCTTTACCATTTTCTCCTCATCAGTGCTTATCACTTCTAAACTCACGGGACGAAGTCTTCCTGCAGTACGCAAAATTTCTTTAATGTATTCTTCCATAGAGGAAATTTTTCCACGATACTTTTGCAATGCCTTTTTAATCAAGGTTGGATTTGTTGTTACACCATCAACAATACCCCAGGAAATCGCAGTCCTAATTTCTTCAATATCCGCTGTATCAATAAAAATCTTCATAGGTCATCATCTCCACTTTTTATGTAATAATGAATTGGCAATGCAACAAGAATAATTGCAAGTCCCACAGGTCCTGTTAAGAGCCCAAGAATGAACCAACCAAAGGCATTTCGCCCTTTCTTATGAGCAACAACAGCTGTAAGAATTGCAAAAATTAAAATAATCATAAGAATTGCTATAGGAATAATTAATACAAGATAGAACTGATTAATGCCCATTAAAGTGTTTAAATAATCTGTAAACATTTCTACCTCCTTCAGACTATTTTATCATAAGAACCTATAAAGTCCAATCATTTTTTAAAAAACAAGGACTGCAAAAAAAATTCAAAGACCTTTTTGCATTTCAAGGCTCATTTGTAAGAACAAGACCTCTTACAATAAGATCAATTAATCTAATCTTGTTATCGCTCGGGATAAGATTAATCACAATCCTTAATTGAGAAATTTCATATTTTTTACATTAAATACAAGAAAGTTTCTCTAAATTCCTTCTTGACAAGTTTAAGGAAGAGAATCTATTTTAGTAATATTATCGATCCTAATCTGAGCAATTCTCCAAATTTTTCGCATGTTTTTCTTAGGTAGAGTATAGGTTTGATACGCAACTTAAGCACATAGAATTGCAAAGACGGCAATTACAGAAGAATAAAAAAAGATAGTGCTTTCACCCGTTAAGTGATAAAGCACTATCATATTGAGATGATATAGTGATGAATAAGATTGAAAAAAAATTCAAAGAAGAAAAAGAATTATAAAGATTAATATGTCTGAATCATCTAAGGTAATGTCGAACAATAAAGAAGAAAAATATAATCAAAAAAATTTGCAATTTTTTCAAAAAAGTACTAACATTTTTTAGAGGGATGAGAAATCGCTCATTTTAGATCGATAAAAATTGTATTTGAAATATTATCCATGAATTTAAACATTCGAAAGAGGTCTTTATCTGCGTTTATCTGTGAAACTTTTTGTGGCAAAAATATAGATAAGTTTGCGCTAACGAAATTTATTTTAACTGTATAATATTAGTGTGAAAAGGTGTTTGCTTGTTGGAAATGGCATGAAAAATCCACCGCAGTTTTTAAGAGACCTTGCAAAGAGTGTAGATTTTGTCATAGGCATTGATGCTGGCGCTGAAACACTTCTCGAATCTGGCGTAAAGGTTGATCTTGCAATTGGGGACTTCGATTCATTAAAAAATAAGGAGCTACTCAAAAGAATCAATCACCTTGAATATCCAAAGGAAAAAGACTATTCAGACACAGAAATCGCAGTAACGCACGCGCTTTCTCTTGGATATGATGAAATCATACTCACAAATATGCTTGGCGGCAGAACCGACCATCTTCTATTTAATCTTTCGATTCTCTACAGAATATTTAAAGAAGGAAAATCGGGAAAGTTCCTTGAGAATAAAGAGGAGATTTACATATTTGATAAAAGTATAGAAATTAAAACCGATATTAACGACATAGTTTCGATATTCCCATTATTAGGAAAAATATTATTTAAAGATTCAAAAGGTTTATATTATCCTCTTAAAGGAAAAAGTGTTGAATTAGGTGAAACCTTGACTCTAAGCAATTATGCACTTTCAAATTCAATTTACGTTGAGATTGAAAATGGTGTTGCAATCTTGATTTTAAAGAGAATAAGACCAAAATATTCGTAATTATTTTTGAATGAGTTTGCTTAAAAGATTCTTAAACTCTTTCTTTACAACTTCCTCATCAACAGTAAGAATTTTTCTATTTTCCATTATGATTTCGCCGTTAATAATAACTGTATTGACACTATCTGGATACATCGAATAAATCACGTTTGAGTGTGGTGAATGCATCGGCACCATCTCGGGCAAATCCTTTCTTACAAGAATTAAATCAGCCTTGAAACCTTCTTTTAATACACCAACATCATTAAAACCGAGTGCCTTTGCGCCATTCACTGTAAGTATATCAAACGCATCAGTTACGCTTAGTTTTCTTGGGTTTCTGGAGATACCTTTTGCAAGGAGGCTTACAATTCTCACTGCTTCAAGCACTGATAAGTTGTTATTTGATGCAACGCCATCTGTGCCAACAGCAAGCTTAAGGCCAGCATCGATAAATCTATCAATAGGCGCAAGTCCTGATCCAAGTTTCATATTACTTTCAGGATTTAAAGATACCCAAACACCATTTTTCTTGAGAGTCTTTATGTCATTTTCACTTACCCAAACACAATGAGCAGCAACCACAAATTCATTTAGAAAGCCAATTGAAGCAAGATATTCAATAGGAGTTCTTGTGTATGATTTCATGTAATCAATAACTTCTTTTTCTGTTTCATGTAAATGGATTTGCACCACAGAACCAACTTTCTTCTGAAGTTCTTTTGTATATTTTAGAAGCTCCTGACTTACCGTATATGGAGCATGTGGTGCAAGGCTAATTAGGATTTTTTCATCTTTTCCTGAAAGTTCTCTAAATTTTCTCTCAACTTCTTCGATTATAACCTTATCCATGAAAGGCTTTGAGGCATATGCAATACCAATATTTCCACGCATACCAATCTCAGAAAGTGCCCTTAATGTCGCCTGTGGATGGTAGTAGAAATCTGCAACAGTAGTTGTACCTGTTTTTATTGATTCAATTGCTGCAAGAAGTGTGCCAAAATAAACCATATCGTATGTTAGGTGATCTTCAAGAGGGAAAATATATTTGTAGAGCCAATCTTGTAAAGTGACATCCTCTGCATAACCTCGCATAAAGGTCATTGCAAGATGGGAATGAGTATTTACAAACCCAGGCATTGCAATTAAATTACTCCCATCAATTACTTTTGAGTAGTTGTTCTCTTTGGCATTGTCACCAATAAATGAAATCTTTGAGTCCTTAATTACAATATCAACAGATTCCTTGTAAGTCTTTGAATCTAAAATTGCAGAAACATTTTTTATAAGAATCATAGGTTTTCTTTTCTTTCGAGAGGAATGTAGTTTGAATCTGTAATAATTTCTTTTTCGCTATCTATTAGTTTTCGGATATCTTTTGGCAGATTAAAGAGCGCAATATGGGTTTCACCATCATAAAAACGCAAATCTCCTTCAATCTGCTCTTTAATCATGTAGTCAATCTCTTCCCTTGTGAATGCCTTGGGATCGTTTTTCTTCGATGCAATTATAAAGCCCCATGTAGTATCAAACGCAGGTACATAGGCAAAATAGCTTCTAACGATCGGAAAAATCTGCTTAAGAGTATTTCTAATAATTGCATGCATTTTATAATTTGTAACCCTCAAAAGGGATGCCTGCAATACAAAAACACCATTTTCTTTAAGTCTATCAAAGATAGTTTTATAAAATTCAACTGAATAGAGCTTGTATGAAGGACCACCTTCATAAGGTTCGGTTAAATCACTTATAAATACATCAACTGAATTATTTGAAAGATTGCTTTCTACAAATGCTCTTGCATCGGTATTAATAAGGGTTGATCTTGGATCGTCAAATGCGCCCTGATGCCACTCTTTCATGTATTCTTTTGCAATGTCAGTTGCGTCCTTATCAATATCAACCATTATTGCTTTTGTTACACTTTTATGTTTCAAAATTTCCCTTAAAGTTGAACCTTCTCCACCGCCAAGGATAACAACAACCTTTGGTAATTGAGCAGTTAACAATGCAGGATGCACAAGCGATTCGTGGTAGATATATTCATCTATAAGAGAGGATTGAACATCTCCGTCAATAATAAGCATCTTCCCAAAGGTAGGACTCTCTACCACTTGGATAAGCTGGTAGGGAGTCCTCACCTCATAAATAATCTTTCTGACGCCATGGAGATGTTCTTCTGCACCCCCAAACCTGTCATGGAAGTAAAGATAATTCTTTTCCATAAACCTTTGTTCTTACTGAACGAATTTTGTGCAGGTACTTCCCTTCGCGTTCCTCTCCACGGGAAACTTCTGTTGTCTGAACGTATTTTGCTTTGAGATGTTCTGCAACATACTCACAGGCAACCTTAGGATCGATGTCTCCGCATGTGTAAAAATCCAACGCAGCATAGCCATATTCAGGCCATGTGTGGATTGAGAGGTGAGATTCGGAAATTACCACCACCCCACTAACTCCCTGAGGAGTAAAGTGGTGAAATGCAACGTTCAAAACTGTTGCATTAGCTTTCTGTGCCGCTTCTACAAGAAGCGACCTTAGGTAATTCAAATCATTTAGGAGCTCTGGATTGCAACCAGATGCATCCATAATAATGTGTTTACCTTCTGTGCGCATTTCAGCCACCCCCTTCCAAAGAATTAGTGACAGCCACCCTGCTTAACGAGGGGCTTCCTGCTTGCGCAGGCATAACATCCGACCAGTCCAGCCGTAGGGTTTCTTAAAGGAGTTGTCCTTCTCCTTTTAAATTTCCTGCGTTCCCACTCTTTAAGCAAGAGTGTTTTTTGCAGGGAGGTGGTAAGGTTTATAACCTTATCGGTGTATTTATATCAAAAATTGTAAAAAATGCAATAGTTTTTATGCAATTTCTTTAAGATTTTTTTAAGTCAAAATTTTGTCAATAAAATTAGTAATCAAGCCATTTTTATTTTTTAGAAATTTTTAAGACTTCTTGTAGTGCGTATAAACTCGCAAATTTTGTGTGTTCGTAGTATATACCACCTTGAAGATAACCAATGTAAGGTGGAACAATCGGTGCATCACATGATAATTCTATTGAAGAGCCCTGCACAAAGGTACCAGCAGCCATAATAACTTTATTTCCATAGCCTGGAAGTGGCGCAGACACAATTTCTGCATCAGAATCAATTGGTGAAAAACGTTGAATAGACTGCGCAAATTTTATAAGCAGTTCCTCACTTCCAAATTTTATTGCCTGCACTATATCGGTTCTCTTTTCAAAGTATCTAGGCTTCACTTCAAATCCATAATCTTCAAAGATTTTTGAAGCAAATATTACACCTTTTAAAGCATTTGAAACCACAAGTGGAGCAAAGTAAATCCCCTGAAGAATATTTCGAGTAAGCCCAAGCATTGGACCGATTTCTTTCCCAACACCAGGTGCAGTAAGTCTTGTTGAGATTTTTTGGATAAGATCCTTTTTCCCAACAATATATCCCCCTGTTATTGCAATTCCACCACCTACATTTTTGATTAAAGACCCAACAACAACATCAGCGCCAACATCACCAGGTTCCCTGTCTTCCACAAATTCACCATAACAATTATCAACCATAATAATTGTTTGAGGATTAATTGATTTTACAATCTTTATTGCATTTTCAAGTTCATCTATTGTTATCGAATCAGTAAAAGTATACCCTTTAGATCTCTGAAAGACTAAAACTTTTGCATTCTTTACGAGATTCTCATCAAAACCATTTCTAAAATTAAATTCACCGTATTTAACACCAGACTCTTTAAGCGAGCCTTCAACTTCACGAATCCCTATAATGCCTTCGCCTGTTTCGTAGGGTTTACCGCTTGCATAGACAAGCAAATCGCCTGGTCTTAAAAGTCCAAAAAGAGTTATAGAAATTGCATGAGTTCCAGAAATAATTTGAGGACGAACAAGTGCATCTTCGCCACCAAAAATTCTTGCAAAAACTGCCTCAGTCTTTTCACGACCAATATCATTGTAGCCATAACCAGAAGTGTAGTTTAAATCAGAATCGTGGAGTTTTACATTTTGAAAAGCATCAAGAACCTTTAAAAAATTTTTTTCTCGAATTAAATCTACCTTTTCAAAGTGCTCTTTAAGTGATAGTTCTGAAGTTTTTCCCAATTCTATAAAGCGGTCCTCAATCATCATTTACAAAATCACCTACCAATCTTTTAATTTCATTTATGATTAGTTGAATATCTGTTGAGTCAAACCACAAAACATCCTTCTCTTTTTTGAACCATGTGATCTGCCTTTTTGCAAGATGTCGCGTGTTTTTCTTAATAAGTTCAATCGCTTCATCAAATGTGATTTGTCCCTCAAGATAATCAAGAATTTCCTTATATCCTATTGCTTGCCTTGCTGTTTTTGACCATTGAGCATACTTCTCTTTTAAACTCTTAACTTCTTCTACAAAACCAAGTTCAATCATTTTATCCACACGTTTTTCTATGTCTCTATAGAGAATTTCCCTGGGCTTTATAAGACCAATTTTTAAGAACCTAAACTTAACTGAAGGATTTTTTACTTCCGAAATTTTCTTGCCCGTCTTTTTGTAGTATTCAATTATTCTTATGAGGCGTTTTTTATCAAAAACTCTTGAAGCTGCATCAAAGTCTATACTTTCTGCAAGTTTTTTTATCTCATCTAAAGATTTCCCTTCAAGTTCTCTTCGCAAATCGATATCGGGAGATGGAGATTCCTCGACTGGAAAATTCTCAGTAATTGCTCTTATGTAGAGCCCAGAGCCCCCAACAATAAGAGGAATCTTTTTATTCTTGTAAATTTCTTGGACTAATTTCAAAAATTCCCTTTTGTATTGCCCAACACTATAATTTTGAGATACATCAATTATGTCTATAAAGTGGTGTGGAATTTTTTCTCTTATTTCTTTCGATACCTTTGCAGTGCCTATGTCCATACCCTTATAAAACTGCATTGAGTCAGCAGATACAATCTCAAGAGGAAAATCCTTAACAAGTTCTAAGGCAATATCACTTTTATGGGTTGCTGTTGGCCCAAGAATAACAACAATTTTTTCTTCCATACTTTACTATTTTAGCAAGATTTTTAAATAAAACATCAAAAATTTTAAAAATAGCGTTTCATGTGTATAATTGTTGAGTATAGAGTAAAATGCTTTAAGGAGATGATAGAGATGAATTACATAAATCAATATATAAGTGAATTGTTGTATGTGATACCTGCCGTATTGATTGTTCTTACGATACATGAGTTTGGACATGCCTATGTTGCTTACAAAATGGGAGATACCACAGCAAAAGAAGAGGGAAGACTATCTTTAAATCCACTAAGGCATATTGATCCAATAGGGCTACTTTCACTTGTTATTTTTAGATTTGGCTGGGGAAAACCTGTTCCTGTTGATTTTACTGCATTAAGAAACCTCAGAAAAGGAATGATTTTTGTCTCTCTTGCAGGGCCTCTTGCAAATCTTATTACAGCATTTTTACTTGCACCGCTTTTTAACTGGATGAGCGTTAACCCAATAGTACTTACAGGCTTTGGATATTTCGTTGAACTTGCAAGGTATATTATTGTATTAAGTATATACCTTGCAATATTTAACCTTATTCCTATTCCACCGCTTGATGGTTCAAAAATAATATTCGCCCTTACAAAAAATCCCCTTAGATTTCTCTACGATGATGCGTTAAATTACTATGGGATAATTTTCCTTGTTATTATTATTTCAATTCCATTTTTTAGATTTAATTATTTCTTTTCTAAGGCAGTTTCACCCATAATAAATCTTATTGGAAAAATCCATTTTTAAAGTAGGAGGAGAATAATGGATGTTGTAGTTACAGGAATGCGTTCAACAGGAGAGCTCCACATAGGGCACCTTGTAGGTGTTATTGACAACCTTAAAAAGCTTCAAGAAACTTATAAAAGTTATTTCTTCATTGCAGATTTGCATGTACTCACAACAAACTACGAGCACACAGAAGATTTCAAGAAAAATAGGATTGCAGTAATGCTTGATTGGCTTGCCGCAGGTATTGATCCAAAAAAGGCTACACTTTTTATTCAATCGAAAGTCCCAGCACATACTTACTTACACTTACTTCTTTCAATGATCGTTCCAATTTCGTGGCTTGAAAGAAATCCAACAGTAAAAGAGATGATTAAAGACCTTGACCTTAAGGAAAACGCATCCTATGGACTGCTTGGTTATCCTGTTCTTATGGCATCAGATATTATTCTATATAAAGCTAAGTATGTTCCCGTGGGTAAAGATCAACTGCCGCACCTTGAAATGACAAGAGAAATCGTAAGAAGATTTAATTATCTTTATGGTGAGCTCTTTGTCGAACCACAGGCACTTCTTACAGAGTTTCCGTATGTGCCAGGCATTGATGGTAAAAAGATGTCAAAGAGTCTTGAAAATGATATAAAGATTGCAGATACAGAGGAGGACACAACAAAGAAAATAATGAGAGCAATTACTGATCCTGAAAAGATAAGATTACATGACAAAGGACACCCTGAGGTGTGCAATGTATTCACATACCACAAGATTTTTAATAAAGCTGAAGTAAACGATATTGAGAGAGATTGTAGATCTGGAGCACTTGGTTGTGTTGCATGCAAAAAGAATCTTGCAAATAAATTGAACGAATATTTAAGACCAATTCGACAAAAACGAGAGGAACTTAAAAAAGAGATCGACAAAGTCGAGGATGTCTTCGAAGAAGGTTCCAAGAATGCATCTTATGTAGCAAATGCAACACTTGATGAAGCACTAACAAAGATGAATCTAAAATGAGCCTTGAGGAGATTGTTTACGAAGCAAAACGAAACAAGAATTCCCTTTTAAGTATTTCAATTTTGGAGTTGGTCTCAAATGAGCTTCAAAGGATTGACAATTTTGAATTAAGTGAAAAAATTTTGCTCTTGGCAACTCTTCTTGAGTTAAAATCAGAACTTCTATTGTATCTTTTGGGACTAAAGGAACAGGGAAAGAAAACTCTTCATGAAGAAAACATTGACGATATTATTGAAGTACTCGAAAAATCCGTTGAAAAAACTGTAATCAGAAGAACATTTGTTGAAAAGGTATCATCAAATGAAATCCCAATTTCTCGTCTTGAAAAAATTGTGAAAGAAGTGCTTCAAAGAGAAAAATATTATGAAAATAAAACTATTTCTGTTGAGCAAGTTTCCGTAGCTTACATTATTGAAAAACTAAAAGAAAAGCTCACCCAGTTTATAGAGATTGATTTTAGAAAACTTATTGAAGAGTGCAATTCTAAAATAGAGGTCATTGCAACATTTCTTGCGGTGCTTATACTTGCAAAAAACAACTTTTTGAAGATATTACAAGAAGATCATTTTTCACCGATCATTTTGAGGCTCAATGAAGAGGGAAGAATACCTTTACGCAATTGAATCGATTTTATTTGTGTCTGTAAAACCGGTTAGTATTGACAAGATTGCATCAATTATTGGACTAGATAAAAGAAGTATTCTTGAACTTCTTTCAGAACTTGAAAATAACCTCAAGGAAACTGGTATAAATCTTGCATTTGAAAAAAATAAAGTTCGAATGATACCGAATGCAAAATATAGAAGATTTTTTGAGAAATTCATCAAGAAGAAAAAGATAACTCTATCAAAAAACTTAATAGAGGTTATAGGGTTAATTCTTAAAAAGAAGAGAACAAAAGATGAAATTGATAAAATTCGAGGCGTAAACAGCGCAAGAGTTATAAACGAGCTTCTAAAGTTAGGCTATATAGAAAAGGAATTTTTTGAAGGAAAAATCTATTACAAGGTTACCGATAAATTTATCGAAACTCTTCCCGAAGATATTCGAGAAAATTTAGAATCAAAACTATTCAAGTTATAACTATAATTTTCAGCCTAAAAGACCTATTTTTCATTTAAAAATTACATCCAATGAACTAAATATTAAAAGTCCTCTGTCGCTACGATCATTCAAAATAAGAAACACAAGTCAAATATATTCTTTTTGTCTTAAAGGGAAGGGTTGATAGAGGTATCCCCACTTCCAATGATTGTCATTTCGACGAACGTAGTGAG
>NZ_JBMFSR010000025.1:0-16188 GCF_049967455.1 Caldisericum sp.
ATCTCTCACATTCGTTCGAGATGACCAAAAAGCAGTTATTCCGAAGCCGATTTTTTTGTGTCATTCCGAAGTGGCGTAGCCACGAGGAATCTCCTCAGTTTATATTTTTCCAATATTAAGAAGCAAAAGCAAATTGAGAATCGTAACAACTGCAAATGTTAAAACTAACAAAGCTTTCTCTATGCCACGATTTTTGTATTTACCCATAACAAGCTCGCTTGAAGTAAGAGTTATCTGTCCTAAAACTGTAAAAGGAAGTTCAATACTCAATATGGCTTGACTTATTATGAGCCCTTTAAAAGTATCCTTTAAAAAGAAAATTATAAGTGTTGCAAATACAAGTGCTGATATAATACCAATCCTTGAGTGGTTATCTTTGGTATCAAAAGGCTCATTTGAGGCCCCCGAAACGATAATCCCAGATGAAATTACAGCAGTAATTGAGGAGGAAATGCCAGAGAAAAGCAAGGCAATCGCAAAAACAATTGATGCAAAATTACCTAATAGAGGCTTTAAGGTTGCCTGTGCTGTCTCTAACTCAGATACTTTAATTCCATACTTAAAGAAAACTTGTGCCGCAACTATTATCATTGCAGAATTTATAAGAAATCCAATAAACATCGAAAAAATGGTGTCAAGAAACTCAAATGAGAGCTGTTTTTGTATGGTTTTTTCATCTTGTAAGTTCCATTGTCTGCTCTGTATGATTTCACTGTGAAGAAATAGATTATGTGGCATTACAACTGCCCCTAATACGCTCATTACCACAAGCTCCGATCCTGTTGGAACTGACGGCACAATCCACCCTAAGAGTGCACTTTTAACATCAACACCCACCATAAAAAGCTCAATAAGAAAAGACAATCCAATAAGACTCACAAATCCAATAATAATGCGCTCAATTTTTGTATATGAATTTGTTAAAACCAAAAATAAAATAAGAATGCTTGTAATTATAGCACCAAACTTAATAGGAATTCTAAAAAGCATCTTTAAGCCAATAGAGGCACCTAAAACTTCTGCAAGAGTTGTTGAAATGGTTGCAAGATATCCTGCTACAAGAAGAAAAGTTGATATAGGTTTTTTATAAAATTTGTTAAAGGATTCCGCAAGGCATAGACCTGTTGCAATGCCAAGATGGGCTGCATTGTGTTGTAAAATGATAAGCATAATCGTTGAGAGAGTGACCATCCAAAGCAGTTTATATCCATACATTGACCCTGCGGCAACATTTGAAGCCCAGTTTCCAGGATCAATAAAACCAACTGTAACGAGGAAACCAGGACCAATATACTTAAGAATCTCAAATGCCTCTAATCTTGGTTTGTGATTTTGAAAAAGCCTTTTTATGTTTTCCATTTTTAAATTATACAAAAAACCGATAAAAGGGTATAATAGTTTGGAGGTGTAAGATGGAAGATTTCTTTGACAAACTTAAAAAGGGTGCAAAAGAAGCAACCGAAAAGGCGGGAATCTTAGCTAAAATTGCGGGACTTAAAACTCAGATTGTAAACAACAATTTGAAGAAAGACGGTCTTTTCAAAGAACTCGGAAAGGTTTTCTTTAGCGAATTGAAGGCAGGAACTTTTAAAGAAGAACTGAAAGAAAGTCTTAAAAAGATCGTGGATGAAATTGAAGCACTTGATTCTGAAATTGCAAGAGTTAACGAAGAGATTGCAAAATTAAATGAGGATTTGAAAAAGGTTGGCGCAACAGAAGAAGAGATGAAAGAGGCAGCACCTCTTGAGCCAAAAGATTTGACAAAGCCAAACGAAGAAACTCCTCAAGAGGAAAAAGATAATCCTCAAGGGTAATAAACTACTTTTCAAAGTGATTTATTAGACTCTCTAACGAGAACCTTTTTTAGACTTTATTTTATTAATTTCTCAATGAATTTTTTAAATACCATAGGGTTTGATGTTTTGAGTCTTTCTGAAATTTCAACCCTACTTACATAAAAAGGATTATCTCCATATTTATTTATTAATTTACCATAGAGCCCAAAGCCAATCTTAAAACCATTTTTCCTGAGTATCTCTTCTATGGTTTTATCGAAGGCTCCCTGCGGGTAAGTAAATGCAATAGGTGAAATATGGAGAATGTTAATCGCATCTTCTTTTGACTGATTAATATCAACCTCAATATCTTTATACTTTTTCTCTTTAAGAAGTTTTTGGTAAATATTGTGGAGTTTGTGGGAGTGAAGCGAAATTTCAAAACCATTATTTAGAAGTGTTTTTATCTCATTTTCATTTACTTCCCAAACGGAACCAATGTATCCTGTAATAAGAGATGCAACACCTGTAAAGCCATTTCCTTTAAGAACAGATGAAGCAAGGACGACACTTTTAAATCCGTCGTCAAATGTAAAAATAACGCTTCTTTTCGGGATCTTTTTGTTAAACATTAGAAATTCATAAAGGTCATCAAGTTTGATGCTTTCAAATCCATAACTCTTAAGAATTTCTATGTGCTTTTTAAAATCTTCAAGACTTACATCGTATGAATTGATTCTCTTATTGGTATAGATGTTGTGATACATAAGCACAAGCACAAAAGTATCCTTTGAAGAAAAGAGCGAATTATATTCGTTAAGGATTGTTTTATCTTCTTTGATGCCGTAAATTCTTCCAATGTTGTAAACCGCATTCTCAAAATAAGAAACCGGAACGTTTGAAAAACTCATGGATTCATTTGATAGAGCATTTCCATAAAATGACAAAAAAAAGATTAACACAAATAAAATCGTAATAAATTTTTTCATTTTCATATATTAGATACAAAATTATACTGAAAAGTTTCCTGTTTCAAAAAATATTCTTTGAAAATTGTTGACTACATGTTTATTAAAACGATGAATGTTTTCTAATAAACGAAAGAATGAGAGTCCCCCATCAACCATTAGAAAGGGGGGTGCCCACTTTCTAACTTACCCCCAAAGGCAAAATTATTATTTTGTGGAGTGTTGAGGAGGCGATTTATTGCCCCCTCAAAATAATTGTCATTCCGAAGTCAATTTTTCCGTGTCATTCCGAAGTGGCGTAGCCACGAGGAATCTCCTCAGTTTTGGGGGAGTATTGAGGGGGGTTGTTGCCCCCTCAAAATATGGAGATTTCTATTAATCGAAGGGGTAAAAATCCCCCTTCGAACTACCCCAGAAAGAGGAGATTTCTCACATTCGTTCGAAATGACAGATTGTGTCATTCCGAAGTGAATTTTCATTTGTCATTCCGAAGTGGCGTAGCCACGAGGAATACCTTATTTAGAGGGGGATTTGAAATTCTCCCCCTCTAACTCCCCCTAAAAGGAGGAGATTTCTCACTTCGTTCGAAATGACTGGTTATGTTTAATCTGAAGGTTATTTCTGTTTGTCATTCCGAAGGCTTTAGCCTGAGGAATCTCCTATTTTAATGGGAAAAATATACCTCCCTCTCCTATTTCCCCAAAAGAGGAGTCTCCTTACTACGTATGGAATGACTAATTGGTGTAGTCTGCAGGATGTTATTCCTTCTATTTCTAATGATGTTGGTTTTTCAAAAAGAAACTTCATAGCGCAACGAAAATGGAAAATACCTTGCAAATTTTTCAGTTTTTTATCCGACTTTAAATTTAAAAATTTCTCAAAAGAGGCTAAACAAGCGCAAAACCAGTTATTGCAAATCTACCTTGAGGAATTTGATGTTTAATAATTTTCTTTTTAATTGGAGCTTTTAAAGAATTAATAACATCAACAACACAGTTAATTTAATAAGAAGCGAAATTGCAGTAATAACTTATGTAAAATTTTTAAAATGGTAAACCTTTTTAATGGTTAAGCCTATAAATACTAATTGCAACAGTGAAAAAAATAGTAAGAAACCACCACTGAAGATGATAAAATATTATTTGAAAAGCCCTTAATATGGATTGAATTGAATTATTTGCTAATGGTTGAGATTTAACTTCAAGATCTGAGAGGATTGCAAGCTTTCTTAAACAAAGGGTTTCGTTTTGTTTCGGTGTTAAAAGGATAAGTAAATGAGAAAGAAATTTATAAGTGATGATTTTTTAATTCAGTCCAAAAATCTCCCTTCTTTTACATTATCCTCAATTACTTTTAACAAAGTGAGATGAGTTTTATTAACCCTCTTTAACAAAATAGCAGAGAATTATTATAATATATTTATGAGAAGAAAAATCAAAGGAGGTAAAAAGTGGAAAAGAAACTCGATCAAACACAGGCTTTGATTGAAGCAGAAAGATGTCTCTATTGCTATGATGCACCATGTGAAAAGGCATGTCCTGCACATGTACCCGTGCCTGAGTTTATCCAATCAATCAGAAGTGGAAATATTAAAGGTGCAAGAGAGCTTGTGAGCCTTGCAAATCCATCAATTGAGGTTTGTGGAGAGGTGTGCCCTGAGGAGCAATTTTGCCAATCTGTTTGCACAAGAGCAAAGATTGATTCCCCAATCAAAATTAGAGAACTTCACAAATTTGTAACTGACAATGTAAAACTAAAAGATCTTGAACTTGATTTGCCGCCATTGAATGGAAAGAAGGTTGCAATTATTGGCGGTGGTCCTGCAGGACTTGCCTGTGCAAGAGAACTACGTAGATATGGTATTAAATCTGTCATCTTTGAGAAGAAAGAACTTGGTGGAATCCCAGTGCAAGAAATTTCCAAAGAGCGACTTTCCGATGAAATTTCAAGAGGCGAAGCGAAACAGATCCTTGAGTTGTTTGATGCGGAAGTAAGGGACAAGAAGATTACAAGTCTAAATGAGCTTGGAAATGAATTTGACGCTGTATTTATAGGAACAGGCTTGACCGAGGAACTTGAACTTGATGTAAAGGGTGTAAATCTTCAAAGTGTTTATACAGCAAGGAAGCTTCTAAAAACTATAAAATCTGGTATGAAAACAAACTTAGGAAAAAGGATTGGTGTAATAGGTGGCGGAAACGTTGCAGTGGAAGTGGCTGCCGCATTAAAGAGAGAAGATCCATCAAGAGATGTTGAAGTTGTTTATCGTAGAGGCTTAAAGGAATTAAGAGCTTTTAAAGATGAAATTGAGGAAGCCCTTGAACTGGGAGTTGCATTCCAATTCCTCGCAATACCGATTGAAATTAAGGGCACTGAAAAAGTTGAAGGACTTGTCTTAAGGAGAGCTCGTCTTGGTGAACCAGATGCAAGTGGTAGGCGTACATTTGAAGAAGTGCCAAATTCTGATTTCTTCATTCCTTTTGATAGTATCGTAATAGCAATAGGACAGAAACCATCTGATGTATTCTCTGAACTTGAAAAAACAAATAATGGGCTAATTAAAGTTAATGAAAATCTTGAAACCTCTAAACATGGAGTATTTGCAGGTGGTGATATTGTAAGAGGTGCTTCGACGATTGTAGAAGCCGTTTCGGATGGTAAGAAGGCAGCACAGTCAATTTTAAAATACATTGAAGGAGGGAAAAATGTTTAAGAAAGTCGATATATCAATTGACTTTTTAGGCATTCATCTTGATTCGCCATTCATTCTTTCTGCTGCGCCTCCAACTGATGAACTTGAAATGGCAGAAAGAGGGCTTGAAGCAGGTTGGGCTGGGGTTATTCTTAAAACAACATCCGTTGAAGGAAACCCCGTCGAGCTTAAAAATCCGATGATGTCATCTTTTGGACCAATGAGCAAGAAGGTCGTTGGGCTTGGGAACATTGACCTTATTTCACATCATCATATTGATGTAGTTGAAGAAAGAGTTCGATACCTTAAAAAGAAGTTTCCGAATAAAATGATTGCCGCATCTATTATGGGAGCATCAAAGGAAGATTGGCAAACACTTGTATGGAGATTAAAGAAGGCAGGTGCAGATCTCATTGAATGTTCCTTTAGTTGCCCTCAAGGAAGTATGGGCGAAGAGCCTGGAAAGATGCTTGCGCAGAGCGTTGAAGCAACTGAAAAAGTTACGCGTTGGGTAAAGGAAGCAGCTGATACAACACCAGTTCTAATTAAAATAACTCCACAAGTGACCGATATTGTGGAGGTTGCAAAGGCAGTTAAAAGAGGTGGTGCAGATGGTATTACAGCTTCAAATACAATTCCATCTCTTACAGGTGTAGATATCTATACATTTGAACCATATCCAACACTTTTTGGTGAGGGTGCATATTCTGGTTTGTCTGGTCCTGCAATTAAGCCTATAACTTTAAGGACAATTGCAGAAATCGCAAAGAATGTGGATATTGTAATTTCCGGTAATGGTGGTGCTTTTAATTGGCGCGATGCCGTTGAATTTATGGCAGTTGGTGCATCAAATGTCCAATTCTGCACGCTTCCAATGCACTATGGCTTTAGAACAATAAGAGACCTTAGAAGTGGTCTTGAACACTATCTTAAGGAAATGGGATTCACAAGTCCAATGGAGATTGTTGGCAAGGCATTGAAGAACATAAAGAACCAGGAAGATCTTGTTAAACCAGAAACAAAATCAGAGATTAACTACGATAAATGCATTGGCTGTGGTCTTTGCTTTGCAGCCTGTAACGATGGTGGACATATGGCAATTTCTTGGGATTCAGAATTGCGTAAGCCGACAGTGAATGAGGACAAATGTACTGGTTGTGCAATGTGTATGCAGGTTTGCCCTGTTGATGCAATAAGGATGAGAGAAAAATTTGATTCAAAGGTTCATTACTTTGCAGAAAGAAGGTGAAAACTTGAAAGAGGTAAGTATTAATTTTAAATTAAATGGCAAGGAGTATAACCTTACGGTACCGACTAACCTTACACTTCTTCAGATAATTCGTGAAAAACTTGGTTTAACTGGTACTAAAAGAGGATGTGGAAAAGGAGAATGTGGAGCTTGCACTGTAATTTTCAATGGAAGAACTGTCAACTCTTGCCTTGTTCTTGCCCCAAAGGTTGATGGCGCAGAGGTTATAACAGTTGAGGGAATTGGAACTTTTGAAAACCCCCATCCTATACAGGAGGCGTTTGTCGAGGAAGGCGCCGTTCAGTGTGGTTTTTGCACACCCGGTTTTGTTGTATCTGCCTACGATCTTCTTTCTAAAAATCCTCATCCAACAGAAGATGATATCCGAGAAGGGCTTTCTGGCAATCTCTGTAGATGCACTGGATACATAAAGATCATTAATGCAGTTAAAAAGGCTTCAGAAAAATTAAATGGATAAATACATTTCAGGAGTTCTATTATCTGCTGGAAAATCGGAAAGAATGGGGGAGATGAAAGCGCTTCTCTCCCTCAATAATAAACTTGTTATCGAAAAACTCATTGAAGAGTACTTGGATACTCCTATTGATGAACTTATTGTGGTTGTTGGCTTTAATGGTCAAAAACTTGAATCAATTATAAAAAGTTTGTTTCAAACGGATAAATTAAAGGTCGTTTATAACGAAAAATATGAAGAAGGAATGTTTTCTTCGGTTGTAAAAGGCGTTGAATCTGCTACATTTGATAATGTTCTTCTTGGGCTTGTTGATAATCCTCTTATAAATAGTGATATTATTAAAAGATTGCTTAATGAATTTGATTTTGAGCATATTGTTATTCCCTCTTATAACAAGAAAGGTGGACATCCGGTTTTGTTTCCAAAGTTTGTAAAAGATGCAATACTTTCAGGTAAGTATGAAACTTTAAAGGAAGTTTTTGATTCATTCAAAGAAAAAGTTGATTATGTTGATGCGCCAATTGAAGTTACCATTGATATGGATACAAAAGAGGATTATGAAAAAATTCTCCGATTTTTAGAGGGAGGCTCATATGATTAATGTATACGAAAAGATGGCAGAACTTATAAAGAAGGGTACGGAATTTGTTTTTGTTGTGGTTGTGAATGCAGAAGAATCAACCGCAGGGAAAAAGGGCTTCAAGATGATTGTCCTTAAAGACGGCTCATTCTATGGGACAGTTGGTGGTGGCACACTTGAAAAAGATGCAATCGAAATTGCGAAAGAACTTTTTAAAACTAAAGGTACTTACTACAAAAAATATGTCCTTAAAGAAGGCGATCCCCTTTCTTTGGGAATGGTCTGTGGTGGGGAGGTTGAATTGTACTTTGAATATGTTGGCACAAAAAGACAAATGGTGATCTTTGGAGCAGGACATCTTGGAAAGGCACTTTACGAAGTTGCTAAGGTCTCAAAAGAGTATGATTTTGTGGTTATTGATGAGCGTCCTGACTTTGCAAATGAAGAAAATTTCCCTAATACAACAATCTTCAATGGTGAAGGAATTTATAAAAGAGTTTCTGAACTTCCCATTCGTGATGGTGCAGAGGTTGTTATCTTAACTCCAGGTGGCGAAAATGACCCTTATATTCTAAAAGGTCTTTATGACAAGAATGTGTCATATACTTATATAGGGATGATAGGAAGCCTCAATCGAAGAAATAAATGCTTTGAAAAGGCTACGGAATTAGGAGTGTCAAAAGAATTTTTAGATAAGATCTTTGCACCTGTTGGTCTTGCTATTGGTTCTGAGACTCCGTTTGAGATTGCGATTGCAATTTTGGGCGAAATTATTGCCCTTAAAAAGGGCTATATAGATAAAGTTTTAACAGAAAGGAGTGCACATGAAAGAACTTGATTATTTTTTTCCAAAAACATTAGAAGAAGCACTTCAAATTAAAAATGAATTAAAAGGCAGTATTAGAGTTATTGCAGGCGGGACAGACCTTGTTGTTCGTCTGAAGCAGGATCAGGTAAACGAAGATATGTTGCTTGATGTTTCAAGGTTAGAAGAGTTAAAAGGGATAGAGGATAAAGGCGACATGATTTATATTGGCGCAGGAACAACCCACACAGAAATTCTTGAGAATTCTTTGATTAAAGATAAGGCTCCAATTCTGTATGATGCAGTTAAATCCATTGGCTCGCCTCAAATAAGGAATATTGGAACAATTGGGGGAAATGTTGCGAATGCTTCTCCTGCGGGAGATTCAATCCCAGCGCTTTTTGTCCTTCTTGCAAAACTTCATCTAAAAAGTGTTGATGGTGTTAGATCTGTGCCAATTGAAGACTTTTTCCTTGGCCCAGGAAAAACCGCAATTAAAGATAATGAGATCATTATCGGTATTGAATTAGATAAGATGCAGGAAAAAGACATCGGCTTCTTTAGAAAGGTAGGTCAAAGAAAGGGTACCGCAATTTCTGTTGTAAATGCTGCAGTAAGGCTTACTAAGGATAGCGTACCAAATAAATTCTCAAAGGCATTTGTTGCCTTAGGTGCTGTTGCTCCAACGGTTGTTAGAGCAAAGATTGTTGAAAATGCCATTTTAAGCGAGACTCTCGATTCTCTTGACAAGATTATGTACATTTCAAGATTAGTTTATAGAGAGGTTTCTCCTATAACTGATGTAAGGGGTTCTCTTGAATATAGGCGTGATGTCTCTATAAACATTGTATATGAAGGGCTTGCAGACCTCTTTTTAAATGGGTTTAGGAGGTAAGAAATGGAAGAAATGAGATATATAGGAAAGCCAATACCTCGCATTGATGCACTTGAAAAGGCAACAGGAAAAATTAAATATATGTCTGATCTTAAACTCCCAAATATGGTGTTTGGAAAGATCTTGAGAGCTAAGTACCCACATGCAAAGATTTTAAAAATAGATACATCAAAGGCTGAAGCACTTCCAGGGGTTGTTACTGTAATTACACATAAGGATGTACCTGGCGTAAATGGTTTTGGTATTGTTGTTCCTGATATGCCTGTGCTCTGTAAGGACAAGGTGCGTTATATTGGTGATGCAGTTGCAGCTGTTGCAGCAGAAACTGAGGATATTGCAGAAAAGGCAATAAAACTCATTGAAGTGGAGTACGAACCTCTACCTATTGTAGATGATCCAGAAGAGGCAATGAAAGAGGATGCACCAAAAATTCACGAAGAGGGAAACATACATTTACATACCGAGATAACCCGAGGAGATGTAGAGACTGCCTTTAAAGAGGCTGATTTAGTAATTGAAGAAACATTCTTTACAGGAAGGCAAGATCATACACCTCTTGAAACCGAAGGCGGCGTAGCCTATGTAGATGAAGATGGCATTTTACACGTTTATGTAGGCTCTCAATATCCCCAAAGAGACCAACTCCAGCTTGCAAGATGCCTCAACTGGAATCCAAAGAAAATCCATGTTGTTTCCTATCCTGTTGGTGGAGCCTTTGGTCGTAAGGACGAACTTTCAATACAACCTATTCTTGCTCTTCTTGCGATAAAGGCAAAACGCCCTGTGAAAATTACTCTTTCAAGAGAAGAATCAATTATTGCATACTGGAAAAGACATCCCTTCAAGATGCGTTATAAAGTAGCATTCAAGAAAGATGGAACACTTCTTGGTGTTGATGCATATCTTGTTGAGGATAAAGGTGCATATTCCTCATTAGGTGGTCCTGTATTAAATTTGGCAGTGGAGCATGCCTGTGGTCCATATCGAGTTGATAATGTCCATGTAGATGGCTATGCAGTATTTACAAATAACGGTATTGCAGGTGCGTTCCGTGGATTTGGTGCACCTCAAACTGCATTTGCAATTGAAACAATAATGGATATTGCCTCTCGAAAATTAGGCATTGACCCAATTGAACTTAGAAAAAAGAATGCGCTAAGAAAAGGTGATAGAACCTCTATTGGTAATGTTCTTACAACATCAGTTGGAACTGAACTTGTCCTTGATGCATTAAAAGAATCCTATATCTGGAAAAATAGAGATACTTTAATAAAAGTACAGCCGAAACCATGGCTTAAGCGTGGTGTTGGGATGGCGCTAACATATCAAGGGACTGGGCTTGGTGTTGGTATTCCTGACTATGGTGGTGCAATACTCAACATGAACGAGGATGGTGGATTTACTGTAAGGATAGGAACAGTTGATTATGGACAGGGTATCGGTACTTCCTATGCACAGATTGTTGCAGAATCAATGCGTGTCCCGATTGAAAAAGTAAAGGTTGTATTGGGTGATAGTTTCCTTACAGCAGATTCAGGACCAACAAGCGCCTCACGTGGAGTTTATACAGGCGGTAAGGCAGCCGTTATTGCGGCAGATAAAATGAAGGAAATTCTGAAGGAAAAAGCAGCCGAATTACTAAAAGTAGACCCAGAAAGACTTGATTTTGATTTTGGATATGTTGTAGACAAAGAAACTGGAAACAAAATATCCTATGAAGAACTTGCTCATACTTTTAAAGAGAGCGGAAATCTTCCTGAAACTGAGGGGTATTTCCTTGTCCCAACTTCGGATATGAAGCTCGAAAATGCCTTTGGGCTTCCACACCATATATTTGCATTTTCAGCACATGCAGCCTATGTTGAAGTTAACACACTTACAGGGGAAGTAACCGTAATCGAAGGTGCAGAGGCGGTTGATGGTGGTGTTATCATAAATAGACAAGGTTATGAAGCGCAGGTTGAAGGTGGTTTTGTGATGGGTATGGGTTATGGTCTTATGGAACACACTATTATTGAAAATGGTATTGTAAAGAATCCTAACTTCTCAACATATATTATTCCAACGATTAAGGATGTACCCAAACGAATTGAGGCAATTCCGGTTATAAACCCAGAGGACACTGGTCCATTTAGATCCAAAGGTATTGCTGAAACTGTAATGGTTGCAACAGCACCCGCAATAACTAATGCGATTTATGATGCAACAGGTGCAAGAATCTTTAGAATTCCTGCAACTCCAGAAGTTGTCTACTTTGCAATTAAGGAGAGCCAAAATGAGGACATTGATTAAGAATATCGATGCACTTGCAACCTTTGATAATAACGGAAGAGAATTAAAGAATGCGTGGATCGAGATTGAAGATAACATCATAAAGGCAATTGGGGTTAACGAACCTCCTCAGGATGCATTTGATAAAGTAATTGATGCAAAAGGGATGGTTATGCTTCCTGGGTTTGTAAATACGCACCACCACTTTTATCAATCTCTTTTTAGGGCGGTTCCTGCTGTGCAAGATGCAAAACTCTTTGATTGGCTTGTTTATCTCTATGAGCGTTGGAAGTATATTGACGAGGAAGCGGTATATGTATCATCAATTGTTGCAATTCTTGAGATGATGAAATCAGGTGTTACGACAACAACCGATCATCTATATTTATTTCCAAAAGGACATCCAAATCTCTATGATGCAGAAGTTGAGGGTGCAAAATTAACAGGCGTAAGATTTTATGGAACAAGGGGAAGCATGTCTCTATCTAAAAAGGATGGAGGTCTTCCTCCTGATTCTGTTGTGCAAACAGAAGAAGAAATTTTAAAGGACTATGAAAGGGTTATAAAACTCTATCATGACCCAAAACCATTTTCCATGAGTAGAGTTGCTCTTGCACCATGTTCTCCTTTTTCTGTTACAAAAGAGCTAATGATTCTTACAAGAGAGTTTGCAGAAAAACACGACCTGCTTCTCCACACCCATCTTGCAGAAACAAAAGATGAAGATGAATTTTGCCTTGAAAAATTTGGGAAACGCCCTGTTGACTATATGGAAGAGTTAGGATGGCTTTCAGATAGAGTATGGTTTGCCCATCTTGTGCATTTAACAGATGCTGACATTAAGAAACTTTCCGATGCCCGTGTTGGAATGGCACACTGTCCCACATCAAATATGCGTCTTGGCTCTGGCATTTCGCCTGTTTTTAAGATGAAAAATACAAATATGCGTATTGGGCTTGCAGTTGATGGAAGTTCCTCAAATGATACTGGAAATTTCCTACTTGAAATAAGAAATGCAATGCTTCTTCAGAGAGTTGCCTTTGGTGAAAGTGCATTAACTGCAAGAGAGGCTCTCAAATTGGCAACCTTAGGTGGTGCATCTGTGTTCAGAATGGAAAAAGAAATTGGTTCAATTGAAGTAGGTAAGGCTGCCGACATCATAGGGTTTAAACTTGATGACCGCCTTGAATTTGCAGGTGGGTTATCTGATCCTTTTGGTGCGCTTGTCTTTTGTGATGCAAAAGGTGTTGATTTTTCAATGATAAATGGAAATGTAGTTATTGAAGATGGGCATTTTGTTCACATTGATGAGGAAACATACATACAAAAACAAAACGAGATTTCAAAAAAGTTATTGTCAATGGAATAAAAGAAAGAATATTTAAATTTGGGGGCATTAAGCCCCCTTTTTAATTTGTTTCGATATTATACAAATTTCTTATGAAAAAACCTTAATATTTTATTAACAAATTCGAGCGTTAAATATCTTGTATCTTGAAGGATTAATAAGATTGATAAAGCGATTGTTGTTGAGCATTTAACAAGAGTATTTAAAAATGGGAGGCATCCTTTATTTTCATTTTTCACCTCTGAAACATAATAATCTTTGGGAACATTTCCCGATTTTAAGATATCTAATAAGTTGGAGGTGATGGGTGTGAGGGAGAAAATCATATTAACCTTGATTCTTTCAGTCTTTGTGGTGGCTTTGGGATGCACTAAACCAAAAGGAAACTATACTGAAAAATTGAAGGAGGGTTGTGTTGAGGCAACTATTACAGGCATAAAACTTGATATTGGGAGACTTGAAAATTATCTTGTGCTACCAGATCTTCAAAATAAGGCTCAAGTAGAAGCCCACCTTTCGAAACTTTACGAAGATTTAAAGAAGTATCAAAATATGAGAATAGAAGAATATGCACTTCCTCAACCTCTTCACATTAGAGGTTATATTAATGAACCTTATGTAGTTAATACAATTATCTATCTTGAAAAGCAGTCAATGTCAGGACCTTTTTATCATGCAGTAAAGGTGATGGACGATAGAGGAGCGGAAATTAAACCTAAGGAAATTTATGAATTTACCATATATCCACTTTATCGAAGGTATTATCCATTTGAAGATTGGTATGTTTTAATTGAAAGTTTTGAAAAGTAGAATTTTGAAATTTTTTCTTGTTTTTTTGAAGCTTTTTTGTAAAATTATTTAAAAGCATAAGATAAGGAGGATTTTTGTGAAAATTTTAGTTATAAATCCTGGCTCAACTTCTACAAAAATAGCAGTTTATGATATGGATAAAGAATTGTTTTCAAAATCAATTGAACACTCGAAAGAAGAACTTGCACCATTTAAAAAGATTTCAGATCAGCTTGAATTTAGAAAAGAAACAATCCTTAAAGCTCTTAAAGAGGCAGGATTTGACCTAAGTGAATTTGCCTGTATCTCCGCAAGAGGTGGGAATATTCACCCAGTTCCCTCTGGCACTTACATAGTAAATGAAAAAATGGTCCAGGATATGCTTTCTCTTAAGTATGGAGCACATCCATCAAATCTTGGAGCACCGATTGCATATGAACTTGCGAGGCAATACAATATCCCTGCCTTTATTGTTGACCCAGTTGTAGTGGATGAGATGGAGATGGTAAATAAAATAACAGGGCTTAAGGGGATTTTGAGACAGGCGAAAGATCATCCTTTGAATCAAAAGGCAGTTTCAAGAGAAGTTGCAAAATCCTTAGGTAAGAAGTATGAGGAGTGTAATTTTGTGGTTGCGCATCTTGGTGGCGGGATTTCCGTTGCAGCACACAGAAAAGGGCGGATCATTGATGTTAATAATGCTTTAAATGGAGATGGTCCATTTTCTCCAGAGCGCGCAGGTGATTTGCCTAATGTTTCTGTTGTTGAGATGTGCTTCTCAGGAAATTACACTAAAGAAGAAATTCTTAAAATGCTTGCAGGAAACGGTGGATTTGTGTCACACCTCGGCACAAATTCCTTAAAAGAAGTTTTATCGAGAATTGAGCAAGGTGATGAATACGCAAAACTTGTATATGATGCAATGGTGCTACAGATTTCAAAGTGGATTGGTATAATGGCAGTTGTTCTTAAGGGTGAAGTTGACGGGGTGATTCTTACAGGTGGTATGGCAAAGTCAGAAAAACTTGTAAACGACATAAAAGAGTATGTAAAGTTTATTGCGCCAGTTTATACCGTCGCTGGTGAGTTTGAGATGAAAGCCCTTATGGAAGGTGCCCTTCGGGTTTTAAGGGGTGAAGAAGAAGCAAAAACTTATGAATAAACGAAGGGAACTTTTTCGACACATTTTGTATCTAATATGTTTATATTTCACCTAAAAACGGTGGGGTATTAAGCGATAATGATTTAAAAGCGTATCCCGAGATTCTTAAGGTAAATGATTTTGAATCGCTTTTAACCATTACAAGTAGGTATATTATCCCTATCTGGATTGATAAAGATGCAATAGATATGCTTCCAAAAGATTGGATTAATGAATTTCCACAAAAATTTTATCCAGTTATATTTGTAGGATATGGAAATCCCCTTTATGCAATGCGCGACAAACTTGAACTACCGATTTTTGGACCCTATGTGGATTGGAGCAAACAAGATTTAGAACAGGGATTTTGTACCTGGATGATCACGGTAACTGCAGAAGGTGGTATATCTTCGACTCTTAAAGGATATAAAGGGAATGTAAATATTTCTAAGATTCTTGAAGTGAGTAACAGCCTATTTAAGGAATGCTTCAGAACTCTTAAATACACAAATAATGAGTATGGTTTTAATTTTTACTTGCCTTTGACGTGGAACGGCTATAAGGTAATAGAGGATAAATGGACTGGTTACAAATTTGGTGCAAGTGGTGATGAGATTGCTGAAACTGGTCCTATCTTGATAATAAGAGACTCAGAGTGGACTGAAAAAGAGCCAACTCAGGTTATTCCTATTATGATTTTCACTATTTCACAGTGGAACGACCTTAAAAAAGAAAAGTTTCACATAGGTGCAGCACCAATCGGACCAACAGAGCTTGGCAGGAACTCAAAATATGTTTTTGCGCTACCTGCTCGTTATAATTATGCCTTTCCTAAAGGATTTGAAGTAGTCGATGAAATAATGCAAAGTAATCCTCTTGAGGCGTTTTGAATTTTTGTTTAAAAAGTCATATCGAGCAAAGTAAGATATCTCCTTAATTTAAATTTGAGTGGGTAAACATCCCACTTCGAACTTCCCTAAAAGGAGGAGATTTCTCCATTACTCGAAGGGGTAAACATCCCCCTTCGAACTTCCCCAAAAGAGGAGATTTCTCACATTTGTTCGAAATGACGTCGCAATGTCATTCCGAAGGAGCGTAAGCGACTGAGGAATCTCCTCAGTTTCGGGGGAGTATTGAGGGGGCGGTGTTTTGCCCCCTCAAAATATGGAGATTTCTCCTCACTTCGTTCGTCGAAATGAC
>NZ_JBMFSR010000026.1:0-15241 GCF_049967455.1 Caldisericum sp.
TTCAGAAAAATGTTTCTTCTTGTCATTCAAAAGGGTATTTCTTTTTGTCATTCCGAAGTGGCGTAGCCACGAGGAATCTCCGTCGTATGGGTGGAGTTGGAGGAGGGTGTCCCTCCTCCATTTGGAGGAGAATCCTCGTCACTTCGTTCCTCGGATTGACAATTCTTTGGTTTATTTTTGGGGAAGTATTGAGAAGGCGGTTTAGTGCCCCCTCAAAATATTGAGATTTCTCACTTCGTTCGAAATGACTGCTTTTTTGAGGAGTATTGAGGAGACATTACAATACAATGACAAGATGACGGTTTTTTCACATTTCAAAAAATAAACACTTATTCAAAACTTTTGCAATAACTTCAAATCTAATATAATAAAATATGTGTAGAATTCTTTTTGTTGAAAGCAATAAAGAAAACATTGAAACTGTATATGGACTTATTGATGCCCTTGTCAAAGCATCAGAATCCGACAATACTTATGGGGACAAATCTATAAGTCACAAGGATGGATTTGGGTATATTCTATTTGGAAAAAATGGAGAAAAATTACATAAGGTATATGTAAAAGAAACCAACCCAATCTTTGAAAGTCCATTAGAAATTGCAACATTAAAAGAAACTTTAACTCATTTTGAAAGATTTACTTTTGGAATTCACGTAAGACTAAAATCTGAAGGAGCCATAGATTTAATAAATACACATCCATATATGTTTTCTTTGCCAAACGGAAAAAATCTCTTCTTTATGCATAATGGTACACTTGATAAAACTCTTATTGAAGATGAATTCTCATTTAATGTTCCCGAAAACGTTTCAGACTCATTTACATTTTCCTATGCAATCTCAAGAAATTTTAAAAATATATCCGACTTAAAGGAACTTATAAAAAATGGCACAAAATTTGTAAAAGAAAATAGTGGCTTTAATACAATAACTTTCTTATTAGATCACTCAAAAATTGATGCAATAATTACATCCTATTTTAAAGGTAAAAGGGAATATTACAAAACCTACCTAATCAAAGAAAACGGTTTAACTGCATTTATGTCAAGCACATTACAGCAATATCTTGACAAAGCACTTCAAGCAAAACTAATGCTTATAGGAGATGAGCCATTCAAAGAGACGATAATCATCCTACAAGATCTTCTAACAAATGAAGTTTCAATGAAACAAGAACAATTTTGAACCAAAGACAACGCTTAATTATCAATAATTCTTATTTATTAATAAGGCTTGGTAATGTAAACATTGGAAGATACATCGCAAGCGCTATAAATCCAACTATAACACCGAGAATTAAAATAAGCGTCGGCTCAATTTTCGATGCAAGATTTTTCAAAGTAAAGTCAATAGATTTATCCCATAAATCGGCAAGTCTTGTTAATGAAGTATCAAGCAAACCTGACCTTTCACCAACAGAAACCATCTGGACCATTACTTTAGGAAAGAAACTTCTATGAGATAAAGATTCCGAAAGACTTTCTCCTGATTGAATATCGTTTACAATATTTTTAATTTCATTAATTATGTAGGCATTGTCAGAAGTGTTAGAGGCAATTAAAAGACCTTCCAAAATGTTATAACCACTTCCACTAATAAGCGCAAGCGACCTAACAAACCGAGAGAGACTTCCAAGTTTGCTAATTCTTCCAAAAAGAGGTATTTTAAGTTTTAATTGATCAATTAAAATTCTTCCTTTTGGCGTTGAATATATAATTCTATAAATTAAGTAAACAACTACAACAATAGCCACAAGAATATACCACTTTAAACGAACAAAATTACTTACATTAAGTAAAATACGAGTTGGAGTTGGTAGTTTTGCTCCTGATGATGCAAACATTGAAACAAAGCGGGGCAAAACAAAGGATAGCATAAACACAACAACAAGAGTTACCACAAAAACTACAAATTTAGGATATGCAAATGCGCTTGAAATTTTTCTTCTTGACTCTAAATCCCTATCAAGGTATTGATACAAGCCGTCTAATACTTTATCAAGCCTTCCTGTTGCCTCTCCAACTGATAGAAGACTTATATAAATAGGTGAAAACACTCGTGGATATTTCTTAAAGGCATTACTTATTGAAGTTCCACTTTCTATATCTTCTTTTATCTGTAAAATAATTTTTCGCAAATATGGGTTTTCCTCTTGTTCATAAAGTCCCTGTAATGCATCAACTATTGTTAACCCAGATTGCAAAAGAGTTGCAAGTTCACTTGTAAATAAAATCAACTCATCGTCTTTAATGCGACGAGAAATAAATTGCAAGTTTAACTTTATTTTAGGAATTTTTCGTTCTACTATTTCAAGCGGGTAAAGACCCTTTTTCTCAAGTATCGTATGAACTTCGTTTTTATTTGACGCAGAGATTATTCCTTTTACGGTTTTACCAGTCTTATCTACAGCAACATACTTAAATTCACTCATAAGCCTGCAACTCTTTCTATTTCTTTAAGGGTGGTTATCCCTGCTTTCACCTTTATAAGCCCTGCTTGTCTCATAGTTATCATATTGGACCTAATTGCCTCTTCCTTAATTTTGTTATAAGGAGCTGATTTTTCAATGAGTTCTCTTATGGTTTCATTAATCTCCATAATTTCAAAAACTCCTGTTCGCCCTTTATATCCTGTTTCACCGCAAATGGGACAGCCAGCACCGAAATAAAGGGTCTCAATATCTTCTTGAAGTTCTCTTCTGAAAATTTCTTTTTCAAATTCCTGTGGTATATATTCTCTTTTACAATTAGGGCATATAACTCTTACCAATCTTTGAGCAATAACTCCCAAAAGAGATGAAGCAAGTAAATATGGTTCTACCCCAAGATTTAATAACCTTACAGGGGTTGATGCTGCGTCATTTGTATGAATTGATGCAAACACAAGGTGTCCTGTTAAAGAAGCTTCAACTGCAATTTTTGCCGTTTCAAGATCTCTTATTTCCCCCACCATAATTATGTCAGGGTCAAGTCTTAAGATTGATCTCAATCCAGTTGCAAAAGTAATGCCTGCTTCTTCATTTATCTGAATTTGGACGATTCCGCTGATGTTGTATTCAACAGGATCCTCAAGTGTTATTATCTCTTTTTCTCCTGTGTTAAGGGTTGAAATTGCCGAATATAGAGTTGTTGTTTTACCTGATCCTGTAGGACCCGTTACAAGAATTATTCCATAAGGACGCTTTATAAGATTCAAAAAGATATCATATTGTTCCTTAAGCATCCCCAATCTTTCAAGTGGCATTAACAACTTTTGTTTGCTTAAAATCCTTATATTTAACTTTTCTCCAAAAGCCGTTCCCATTGAGGAGACTCTGAAATCAAAAAATTCATTGCCGTGCTTAGCTGAGAAATGCCCATCTTGTGAGCGGCGTTTCTCTGCAATATCCATTCCTGCATTTACCTTTAAAAGAGAAATTATAGAGTCTGAAATGTCCTTGGGAATGGTTAAGATATCATACATAATTCCATCAATTCTATACCGCACCTTGGTGAAATTCTGTCCGGGGTCAAGATGGACATCGGATGCATTTCTATTAATCGCATCAGAAATAATAGAATTAGCAAGGTTTACTGTAGTTGGTTCCGTGCCAGATGGGACTTCAGAAATTACTTTTACTGTTGTCTCTTCTTTTCTTCCTTGAACTGTGGAAATCACTCTATCAACTTTTGTTTCTATGGAATAAATTTTATTTAGTGCCCTCTCAAATTCAGCATCAGTTATAATATAAGGTTTAACCTTTAAACCTGTGATTAGTTTTATGTTTTCAAGTACTTCAGGATTTATGGGAGGGACAACAGCAACTTCAAGTGAATCATTTGTCCTACCGATAGGTAAGACTTTATTTATCCTTACAAAGGCTTCGGGAAGTAGAGATGCAAGAGAAGTATCAAGTTGTCTCTCTTCAATATTAACAGACGGAATATTTGACTGCTTTTCAAGTATTTTTGAAAGTTCTGTCGGTGTTATTAAACCCCTCTCAATTAAAATTTCTCCTAATTTTCTGCCTGTTTTTGATTGCTCTTCGAGGGCACTTTCAAGTTGTTCTTGTGTGATTTTCCCTTCCTTTATAAGAATGTCACCTATTCTAAATGTTTCTTTCATGGAACAGCCTTCCCTTCATAAACCCATCTAACCTCAGAATTTGTAAAAATATAAAACACCAAGTTAAGAGTCCCATCGTTTCTTATAATTGAAAGATTAACCTCTTTAATGTGCATCTTGTATTTTTCAAGATAATCAAGAAGGTTTATAACAGACCTGTAATCTGATGAAAAATCGATTTGCACGGGAAGAGTTTTTAAAGAAGGTTTTGAATCCAAAACAGTTGTCAAATTTGAAAAGGTAATTCGCCTTAACTCTACTCCATTGCTCTTACAAACATCATAGAAATCCTTAAAGAAGCTTAAAAGTGTATCATCATTAAAAAAAGAAGCTTGAATATCAGACATACTTTTATTTCCACTTTTTATTTGATTTTTTAGCGCTTCTATTGTAGTTGAAGTTGCAACATACTGTTGAAGTTCGGCAGTCTTCAAAGATAACTGCCGTGATTTATAAGCAAGATTAAAGGTAAGATATCCCGCATAAACTAAAACACAAATTACCTCAATAACAACAAAAATGATAAAAATTTTGGTGAATTTTACCTTTTTCTTCATTTCACATTCCTCATTTGCATTTGCATTGTAAATGTCTCTGTGCCTTCTTTGTCTTTTTCTATTTCAAGAATCGTTGCATTTTTTATGAATCTTGCATTAGCAAGATTTTCCTCATAACTGAACACGCTTCTAAAGGAATTCGAACCACCTTTTAAATCCACAGAACCGTCTTCCTTAAGTGAAACTTCTCTTAATTCAATACCGCTTGGTGCAAGGCTTTTTAACTCCCTCAAAACCATAGAATAATACGGCATATTGTAAATATTGCTTTCTACCTCTTTTAAACTTGAAATAGTGCTATTTATCTTTTGTAATTCAATCTGCAATTTATTTGCGTCCTCAACTGGTTTGGAAATCGCGCTTATCGACTTTAGAACACTGCTCAATTGTTCCTCTGTAGATTTTAAACTTGAGGAAAAATAAGGAAAAGCAATTATAAACGCTCCATTTACAACAACAAAAACCAATAAAGTGGCAATTACCTTAAGCCGCTCTGAGACATGTTCCGTCAAAAAATACTCTGTTATTGAAAGGTAATTCTTTTCGCCTTTTTTAATCTTTGAAGTCAACGCAAGGCCTACTGGAACTGCAAACTCATTTCCACCAGTTTTTTGGTATCTTATAAAATCCTCTTCCCTATCAAAATTAATATCCTCTGGGATTGAAAGCATTATAACAGGATATCCTACTCTATTTGAAAGATAGGAAAGTATGTCAAAACTTTCTTCGTCATTTACGGAAACATAGATCTTTTTTACAGAAACATTTAAATTCCTTGAGACATAATTTAAAGAAGACACAATATTTCCCACCCATGCACCTTTTAATGAGGGATCGTTCAATTTAAATGCCTCAAAGCCAATATCTTGAGTGTAATTGAAAATGATTGTTTTTCCTTTTGAAATAGTCAATGTTGTTGTATCTTTATCAACATTCACGATAGCATAATTATCTTCTTCTTTATAAAACGTATTTATAAATTCCACAAGTGCAATTTGAGGAATAGTAATCCTGCGTGTTTTTAACCCTATTTTTCTTAAAAAATTCAAAACGGAAAGGACAATTGATTCCTTTGTTGCAGCCCAAATTATATCAATACCTTCGCTATTTCTATCAATTTCTGCAAATCCAAGAGATACATTTTCTCCTTCAAAAATTGCATAATCCCGAATTTCGGTTTTAATGAGTTTTACGATTTGTGAAGGTGGAATCTTGGGGACGTTCTTTATCCTTGTAAGGACTTTACTTGCAGGTAAAGACACAGATGCTTCATCATAGCGAATTTTCTTTAAGAATGTGCGGACGCTTTCAACAACCTCTTTATCGTTTAAAGCCAAATCAAAATTTTCAAATTGAACCTCAAAAAGTGCGTTAACAGTAAAATCTTGGTTATTTGTTTCTAACGCTACACATCTTATCGAATTCTCATTTATTGATAATCCCAAAAATTTCCTTTTCATAGATTCCTTACCTTTCATAGTTTAATAGATAAATTGAATTTGTCAAAGTAAAACCAGACGAAGTTTGAATAGCAATCTTTGCAAAATACGGAGGTGCTGTTGAAATTGTTATATTAAAGTCTCGAATTAAACCCTTCTCAAGACCCACAGGAAAAACAGAAACTGCTGGATTAGGTGATGTGCCTATACCTCTATTAAAAATTGAGTTCGTTGTCCCTGCATCTTGAAGTGTATATACGCAGTAAATAGTAGTCTTTTTACTCCCATCAGGATTTGCATCGGTATAAGAAAATGTTAGAGTGTAGTTTGAAAAATTTACACTGCCATTATCTGCGCGCCTTATCCTTTGCTCAATATCTTGCATAATTACATTTGCATAGTATTGCTCCTTTAAATAAGTGCTCTCAAAATAATTTGCCTTTAAATAATTCATAAGAAGAGTCCCGATAGGAATTGCAAGCACTAATATCAATGCAATAACAATTGTAATTTCAACAAAAGTAAAACCCCTTTTGAATTGTAAAAATTTATAACCCGATATTTGCACCATCTGAAACTCTCCTTACAAAATTTGCATCCATTTTTATAATAAGATTTCCGTTTTTAAATATAGAAATTGTGCCTCTCCTAATGTAATATCCGTTAGAAGTGCTTGAAGATGTGAAATCAATCCTGTAAGTAAAGGCATCATATGGCGATGGGAAAGTACCTGTTAAAGGAGTTTGAAGACTTGACAGTTCTTGATAATTGTATCCTTTTAATTCTTCTATTTTTTGAGATGCAAGTGTTGTTCCTATAACTATATCAGATGAAGTGGAAGAACCCTTCCCAAGATTTGTTAATATATTCAAAGACCATATCACGACGATAGAAATAAGTGCAATAGAAATCGCCATTTCAATAAGAGTAAGACCCCTTCTTTTCATTAGTATTCCTCCCTATAAGAAGGAACAAGGTATGATGAGCCAGTAAACACGTTAAAGTAGGGTGGTGGATATTTGTATGAGTCAACAGTATAGTCAAAAATAGTTTCAGTTGTAAATCTTCCATCGCCATTTTTATCATCATCCGTTTCTAAATGATCCCAGTCTGTCGTTAAACTTTTTGCAAAAAGTGACGCCTTAAAATCAACAAAACCCCAATAATTACCACCATATGCAATAGATACATTTGAATTTGAGTAAAAAAGCCCGTTTATGGTAAAAGTTTTGCCATCGTTTCCTTGATTGTCAAGGTTAAGATTTACACTGCTTCTTGAAGTAAGTGTTGGTTTATGAATAAATACAGGATATTTAGTAGTTGAATTATAACTTACAGAATTCCAAGTAAAGTTTCTACCAGAATTCCCCGAAGAATTTGTTCCTAAATAGATAAATTTCACAATGGGAAAATTTGTTATAATTGTTATATTTATGCTTGTTGCTGAGGGATCCCCAAAGTCAACTGTAAGCGTTCCATTAGGGTTGTTCCCCGTATAATTAATAAAGACAACTTTATCTTTATAGTTAAAAACTGTAAAATTATAATTCTTTTTAGTGTTTATTTGGATAAATGTATTTGGAGGATAATTATTTGGATTTGTATACTGGTTAAAATCTGGTTCTGGCACAACCGCTGAGCTTGTATTATAGGTTAATCCATAAATAGGGTTATTCATTGTAATAGTTGGATCATTGCTATTGGTTTTTGTAAATCCTCCATTGCTTGTATAAAGACAATATTTAAACGCTTCAGATGTCCCCCTTGTAATTGAAGCAAAAACAGTCCTTGTAAAATTTCCTGCAGTTCCAACACCTTTAATGTATGCAACTCCTCCGAATGTATCATTTGTATAATAGGTTGCTGTGTATTGGTAACCGCTTGGGGTAGTTCCGCTTATAGATTGTCCGTTAGTGTAAGTTACTCCAACATTAAGATTATAAATCATCTCATTTATACCATATTGAGCCACATAAAGTGCAATTTCGCGCTGTGTTATTTCAGAAAGTTCAGTTGAGTGAGTCCTCATCCATATATTCGTTGCATATAAAAGACCTGTAAGTATCGCCGCTATAATGAATGTTGTAACTATAAGTATATATCCCTTTCTCATATTTCCCCTTGATAAAATTATATACACTACTCAAAAAAATCAAGCATAAAATAAGTAAATTTTCACATTTTTAACAAAATTAATTAGTAGATTATAATAAGTTGGTATGCATTTGATAATAGGACTTGGAAACATCGGAAAAGAATACGAGAACACACGCCATAATGTTGGTTTTATGGCAATTGATGAACTTTCAAAAGTATGGAAAATAAAGGTAAATTTCGCCAAATTTAATGCCATTTATGGGAAAGGCACTGTTTTTATTGATGGAAATGAATATAATGTAATTCTTGCAAAGCCGTTAACATATATGAATCTATCTGGAAGGGCTGTAAAGCAACTTATGGATGGATTTCTTGTGCCACCAACACATGTCATTGTAATTCACGATGATCTTGATTTACCTTTGGGTATCATACGAATTAAGGTCGGTGGGAAAGATGCGGGGCATAAAGGTGTAAGATCCATAAAGGAACTTGTAGAAGACCCAATCATAAGGGTTCGTATTGGAATTGGAAGACCTCAAAATAAAAACGAAGTTGTAAATTATGTTCTTGAAGAGTTTGGGAAAGATGAAAAGTTTGCAATCACAGATGCCATAAAAAGATCAGTTAGGGCAATTGAAACAATTATTTCAAAAGGCGTTGAGGTAGCCCAAAGAGAATTTAACCAATGAGGCTTAAAAATATTGTAGAAAATGCAAATTTCTACATAAATTTCATTAAAAATGAACGCCATATAAAAATAAATTCGACATTAACGGGGGTTCTCAGTGCTATTATAAACGAACTTGATACACGAACAATAATAATAACTGAAAGTGATAATCTCGAAAAGCTTGCAAAAATTTTTAAAGAAGGAATTGTTTTTAATGAATTCGGACTTTTTCCCTATGAAGTTGGATATTCAAGCAAAGAAACCATTTTTAAAAAGAAAAAAGCAATTAAAGATCTTAAAAATTCAAAAACCATCATAACAACACTTAAAGGCATTTTTGACTTCACCCCAAGCGAAGATTCTATTAAAGAACTTAAAATTAGCCTTAATGATACAATATCATTAACAAATTTAACAAATATTCTTACCGATTTTGGCTACGAAAGAGTCCTCGAGATTGAGCATCAGGGCGAATTTTCAGTAAAAGGAGCAATTATAGACATATTTCCCTTTAATTATGAAAAGCCTATAAGAATTCAGCTTGACTTTGACCGTGTTGAAAAAATTGCATTCTTAAGTGAACTTTTGCTTGCAGAAGAAAAAATAGAAGAAATAACAATCTCTTCTATTAAATACATCGAAGAAAAAGAAATCGAACAGATTGAAAAAACTGTGCAGCAAAAACTCAAAAATGAAAATGAGTTTGTAGAGGATGTTGTCCTCAAAGATATCGAAGAGTTAAAAAACTCAAGAAATTTCGGCCTTAACTTCTATCCAAAGTTTCTTAAAAATGGCTTCCATTTTACATACCGCACAATTCTTGATTATACAAGAGACTACCTTATCGTCTTTTTTGATGTTAATATTAACAAATTCCTTGAAGGTGTTAAGGAGTTTATAACAAACCAGAAAGAAAATTACGGAAATCTAATCGACTATGAATCCATCGAAGAAACGATTGATAATCTTCTTTCAAATAAAAAAATAATTGAGTTTGGAAATTTCCCAGAAAATGCGCTTGATTTTCACACAAAGGAACTTTCGGAAAGTTTAATCATGCTTGGAAATTTAAAAGACATCCTCATTAAAGAAAAAAATAGGCGACTAATACTTATAAAAACTGAAAATACAGAAAGAGTTAAAGAAATTTTAAATGCATATGAACTTCCCTATAAAACAGCCCTTGATGAAGCATTAGGAATCTGTGTCCAAGAAGGCTTTTTGGATAGAGGCTTTGAATCAGATAAAATTGTTGTCCTCACTGATAGGGAGCTTTTCTTCCATATTGAGCCAACAAAGAGACCAAAAAAAATTGTATCCTCAAAGGAAATTGTTTCACTTGAAGAGCTCAAAGAAGGTGACCTTGTCGTACATAGAGACTTTGGCATTGGTATTTTTAGGGGGCTTGCAAAATTAGGAGATCCACCAAAAGAATTTCTCCTCATTGAATATAGAGACGGAGAAAAACTATATGTCCCGTTAGAGAGGATTGGCTTTGTAGAAAAATACATAGGCGACAGAAGAATCGTAAGTCTAAACTCACTTAGAGGAAATGAATGGGCAAAAACAAAAGAAAAGGCAAAAGAATCTGCAAAAGAACTTGCAAAAAAATTACTTCTCATACAGGCAAAAAGAAAAATCTACAGGCGCCCACCATTTAAGCCTCATCCGCAGGAAGAGCGCATACTTGATTTATCTTTCCCATATGAACTTACAGAAGACCAGATGAAGGCAATTGAAGAAGTTTATGCTGATTTAGAAGGAACCGAACCTATGGATAGACTTATCGTAGGAGACGTTGGCTATGGAAAAACCGAGGTTGCCATAAGAGCAGCTTTCAGAGTAGTTCTTAACGGAAAAAAGGTAATGGTGCTTGCCCCAACAACAATTCTTGCGATGCAACATGAACGTACATTCAGGGAAAGGTTGCGTCTATTTCCTATAAGAATTGAAATGCTTTCAAGATTAACAGATTCGAAAAAAGAGCAAGAGATTTTAAAAGACCTTAAAGAAGGAAAAATTGATATAGTAATTGGCACTCATAGGCTTCTTTCAAAAGATGTTGAAATGAAAGATGTAGGGCTCCTCATTATTGACGAGGAACAAAAATTTGGTGTAAGACACAAAGAAATCATAAAAGAGTTGAGAGCAAGCGTTGATGTGCTAACACTTTCTGCAACACCAATCCCCAGAACACTTTATACCTCCCTTATAAAACTTCGCCCAGTTTCTTTAATCCTTACTGCACCAACAGGAAGAATTCCAGTTAAAACATTTACTATGCCTTTTAATGTGGAAGTGATGAAAAATGCCATAAATTATGAAATCAAAAGAGGAGGACAAGTCTTTGTCGTTTATAACGATATTGAAAAAATTTTTGGTTTTGCAGAATTCATAAAAAATCTCACAAACACTCGTGTTGCTGTAGCACACGGCAAAATGCGAAAGGAAGTTATTGAAGATGTAATGCTTGATTTCTATGAGGGAAAAACCGATGTGCTTGTTGCAACAACAATCATTGAAAATGGCCTTGATATTCCAACAGTTAATACACTCATAGTCATTGAAGCAGAGAACTTTGGACTTTCGCAAATGTACCAACTTAGAGGGCGTATTGGAAGGTCATCAATACAAGCATATGCATACTTTTTCTACACTGAAAAAAGCTTAAGTGCAATTGCAGAAGAGCGCCTTGAGGCAATAAGAGAATTTTCAGAAGAAGGTGCAGGCCTTAAAATTGCGATGAAGGATCTTGAAATAAGAGGTGCAGGAAATATCCTTGGTAAAGAACAACACGGACATATCATCTCTGTCGGTTATAATATGTACTTATCGTTATTGGATCAAGCAATTAAGGAGCTATCAGGCGAAACCGTAAATGAGATAAAAGAGGTATCCGTAAGATTAAACGAAAGCTATTATATAAAGGAATCATACATACCATTAAATGCAGAACGTATAAACTACTACAGAAAAATTACACAGGCAGAGTCAATAGATGAGCTTCGAAAAATTGAAGGCGAGCTTATCGATAAGTTTGGCTATCCTCCAATTGAAGTAAGAAATCTTTTAACAGTTGGTGAAATTATGGTTCATGCAAGAGAAATTCAAGCAAAAGAAATTTATGAGGAAGGAAAGCGAGTGTTTATTGTTATTGAAAAGACAAGCAAAATCACTGTGGATGACCTTATGAACATCGCAAAAATTGCAAAAAGCATCCAATTTGGAGAAGACTATATTTCCTTTGAAGTTAACTTCCCCTTGCAAGATACTCTAAAAGTATTACACTTATTAAGTGGCTATGAAAAGGTTAAATAACTTCTTTTATGATGAAGATTTAAGAAGTGATGCAAAGTGCTTTGTTGTTTTAAATGGCACTCAGATCGAAAGTAACAAATTTGTTTTTCATTTTGATAAAAATTCTCAGTTCTTTGATATCCTCATAACCCTCTCATATCTTGAAAAAGTAAATCTTCCAACACAAATTATCACAAGCAACATTGAAGAATTTTATGAAATCCTTGCAAAGTTCTATATTTATAAAAGACAACAAATCCCAAACGAAATTTTAATTTCAGAAAAATTAAAACCCGAAATAGAAAAATTTAAAGAAATCGTCCCTTTTCTTACGATAAATAAAGACATCGAAAAGTTTTATTATACATATCTTATGATCAGAACACTTCGGAAACTCTGCCCGTGGGATTCAAAACAAACGCATGAAAGTCTTATTCCAGAACTTGTTGAAGAACCTCTTGAATGTATTGAGGAAATTAAAAAGCAAAACCCAAAAGGTGTAGAAGAAGAGCTGGGCGATGTACTTCTTCAGATACTTTTACATGCAGAAATAGGAAGCGAAACAAACGAATTCACCCTTGAAAGCATAGCAGAGGGACTTTTTAATAAGATGTATGAAAGACACCCCCACGTATTCAAAGAGACGAAGGAAAAATCACCTGAAGAGGTCTTAAATGATTGGGAAAACAACAAAAAGAAAAAGAAACACCTAAATATTTCAAAAATCCTTGCAAGCTTTATTACAACGGTAGATCTCCAAGAAGAGGCAAAATACATTGGCCTTGAATTTAGAAACAAAGAAGAAATATACGATAAAATCCTCGAAGAGTTAAACGAGGTTAAAAAGGCCTCAGATGATGCACTCAAAGAGGAAATTGGTGATTTACTCTTTTCAGTTTTGAATCTTGCTCGCTACCTTCAAATTGATCCAGCACATGCGCTTTTTATTTCATATCAGAAATTTATGGAGCGGGTTCGCAAATTTAAATCACTTAGTGAAGAGGATCAAAAAGATATCGATAAAGCCTGGGAAAAAATCAAGAAAAATGAAAGATAAAGTTATAAGTAAAAATACAATTGTAAGAGATACAATTTTAGCAATTCTTGCAAGTATTATAGGTATTATTTTAATATCTCTTTTAACGCACAACTGGGATTTTTTATCTCTCATAAAATCTTTTAATTTTTTGTACATTTCTTTTGCTTTTATCCTTATGTTTTTGAACTGGTTTATTGAAGCCTATACAATAAAATTAGTTGCAAAAGTACTCGGCTATTCAATAGAAATGAAAGAGGCCATGAAGATTTTCCTTATAGGTGGGTTTATCTCAAGAATCACTCCTTTTGCTGGAGGTGGTGGAGAACCTGTTCAAATGATCATTCTTTCAAAGGAAAAGGCAATACCTCCAGGTGATTCTGCTGCAATTATTTCGATAAAGATGTTTATAGGGACATTCGTAAGAGTGAGTGCGTTTCTCTTTGTGCCTATATGGATATTGATTGCAAAACCTACATGGGGCATATCAGAAGCAGTAAATATCCTTATTAATACGGGGATTGTGATAACTCTTATACTTTTCTCAGCGCTACTTTTTATGATTTTGAAGCCTGACCTTGCACTTGTTATTACACAGAAGGCACTTAATACAAGATTTCTAAAAAAAATCGTAAAGGAGAGGACTCGAAACAAAACAATTGAATGGGTAGAAAAAACCGTAAATGACTATAAACTTGCAAAAAATAAGATATTTTCACTTAAAAGAGATACCTTATATTTTGTGTTCTTTTTGAGTTTTCTTTCGTGGGGAATGATTCTTCTTACACCAGTTGTGCTTATGAGAGGACTTGGAATTATGTCGCCATGGCCTGAAATCGTGATTACTGCAATTATCTTCTATATCTCATCCGCATATATTCCAACACCAGGTGGAAGCGGCACAGCAGAGATTGAACTTCTTGCACTATTTTCTCGCCTCATACCAAACCCCTTGATAGGCACATTCATTATTTCATGGAGATTTTTCACTCATTATTTCTTGCTCATTGCAGGAGGAATTGCCACATTTTTAGATACACTATTTAGTAGAAAGAAACCCTCAAAATCCAGTAAATAATCTCTCACCAAGATAAGAAGGCAAGTTTCTTTCTATTATTTTTTGGTAAACTTTTTCGATGTTATACGAGAATCTAATAAATTCAATAGAATATTCCTCGCTATCGTAGATAACAAATGCGCCTTTTGGGTTGCCATCTCTTGGTTGTCCAACACTTCCAACATTTATAAGATATCTATAATCCTTATCCAACTTAAATTTTGTTTGCCTTAATAGAGGTAATACTTCGATTATATTTTCAGGCGAATTTCTACAAATGCAAGGTACATGTGTATGTCCATAAAATGCAATTTTGGTCCTTATATACGAGAAAGCCTCCATCACATCAAATTCACTTAGGATATACCTAAAAGGATTTTTAGGATTTGGAAATCCATGAAAAATAGTAAAATCATCATTTTCAATCATTGTAGGTAAGCCCTTCAGGTAATTTTCACTTGCCTTCGAAATGTTCCTTTTGGTATATATAAGTGCAAGTCTTGCATACTCGTTAAATTCGTAGAGGATTGAATCCCCTACAACACCTGAATCATGATTGCCACGGACAGATACAATTCCATTTTCAATAAAAATGGATATTGCCTCCTCTGGGTCTGGGCCGTATCCAACAATATCACCGCAACTCATAATCTTTTGGACTTTTCTTTTTTTGATTAGATCAAGTGCAACGGAAAATGCCTCAATGTTCGAATGTATATCCGACACAAACGCAATTCTCATACTTCAATTATATAAGAGTTTTAAGAAAACCCCTCACCTTCGCTTTGCTTGAGATAATAAATAAAATGCAAAAATAATCTTGATTTGTTATTTTTAAAAATTATTACAATGAAGAATCCCCATTAATCGAAGGGTTTTTTAACCCCTTCGAAATTTCCCAAAAGGGGAAGATTTCTTATTACTCGAAGGGGTAAAAGTCCCCCATCAACCATTAGAAAGGGAGACACCCCCTTTCTAACTT
>NZ_JBMFSR010000027.1:0-13804 GCF_049967455.1 Caldisericum sp.
GGAGGTATAATCTAACGAATAATTTTAACGAAAAACGTTAACATACTTGACAAAATTTTAATTTGCATATATAATAATTGAAAAAGGAGTAAATTTAAATTAGTTATGGTTAGAGGTAATTTTAAAACGATCTGTGTTGTAAAATTTTCGTTTTGTGTTAAGAACATTTTTTGTATGTCTAAAAACTTTATTCCATCTAACAACCATAGTTTCAATCAAACTTTTGATTTAGAAGATTCTAACCAAGGAAATTACTTTTTGCAACAATGCTTTTATGGTAAACTCTTTTATGCAAAGCCAATTATTTTAGAAAACAATCAATTTTATATAACTTGTAAAACGAATTAAGAAAGGAGGTGATAATCTTTTGAAGAAAATTGTTTTAATTTTGTTTTTGGCTCTTTGCCAAGTTTTTAACTTATTTGGTATTTGGCAAGTTAAGGCTACCGAATTAGGAAATCCTATTGCTAATGGGTTCAAAATCACTCTTTGGATTTCAAAGCCAATTTTTACAATTAATGGTGAAACACGATCCTTTGATTTCCCCGTTTTTGTTGAGAATGGCAGGGCTTTTATACAGGTTAGACCTTTTGTCGAATCAATTAGTGGTAATGTGGAATGGTATACGGAAGAGAAAAAGGTATCTATTTTATTTAATTCTACCAAAATTGAACTACTCATAAACAAACCTATTGCAAAAGTTAATGAATTAGAAGTTCCTTTGGATCCAACAAATACTAAAATCGTCCCTAAGATCATAAATGGAAGAACTGTAGTTCCTCTAAGATTTCTAGCAGAATCCCTCGGGTTTATGGTTAACTGGAACGATACCGATAAATCGATAGAACTGGATTATATGGCTAACCTAATTAGTATTAATGTGGGAGAAACCTATACAATTTCACTTGAAGAGAATGCTTCTGCAGGTTATACATGGCACTACAAAATAAACGATCCTTCTATAATTGCAGTGGAGAAGGATTATTATACCCCTCCATCAAGCACTAAACCTGGTGCTCCTCAAAAACACAACTTTGTAATAAAAGGACTAAAACCGGGCACAACCCAAATATTGTTTATGTATTATAGAAGCTTTGAACCTAATAAAATAGAAAAAACAGTTATGTATGAATTTACTGTTAAATGAACCTATAAAAAATTTTGTTATTATTAAAAAATTAATATAAAAAGAAGGGAGGAAACATGAAGAAACTTATTGCTTTTTTGTTAGTTTTTGTGTTGGTGCTGTCTTATGTGAACCTTGTGCCATTTAACATTGGCAAAGTTCAAAAGGAAGTTGTAGAGGCATCAAGCACGAATTCTGAAAGTTCTACAACTCACCATGCAATGGGATGTATTCCTTCACCTGTTAAAGCTTGGCCAAGAATTAACGCTTCTAAATTAGAGCAGGATCTTTTGGCAAAAGGAATTTCTCCAACTGCATTACCTGCTTCAGTTGATTTATCGACAGGACTTCCTCCTGTTGGTGATCAAAAGCGGCAGGGCAGTTGTACTGCCTGGGCAACAGGCTACTATTACAAGACTTTTCAGGAGGGTAAAGAGCAAGGGTGGAATTTATCTTTTCCAAATCACCAGTTTTCACCTGCCTTTATTTACAACCAGATAAATGGTGGGAGAGACTATGGGTCAACTATTTCTGATGCACTTAATCTCTTAGTTAATAAGGGTTGCGATACTCTTGCAGTATTCCCGTATAATCCTGATGATTACACAACACAACCAACAGCTTCACAGCTTCAACTTGCACTGCCTTTCAAGGCTAAAAGTTATGCAAATATATTTCAAGGACAAGGAAATTGTACTGATACAACTATTACTACATTAAAGCAGTGGCTTGCAAATGGTGATATGTTTGTAATTGCCATACCTGTTTATCCTGAATTTGATTCTGCTCCAAGCGATCCTTCTTATGTTATTCCCCCTCATAATCCAAGTGACACCCCAAGGGGTTATCATGCGCTTGCTGTTGTTGGTTATAATGATAACTTATATTATACAGACGCCTCAAATGGTAAGCATTACGGTGCATTTAAAATTGTCAATTCCTGGGGAACAGACTATGGCTACGGTGGTTTTGTTAATCTAAGCTACGATTTCTTTAAAGTTGATGTAGTCGAAGCATGGACTATGGTTGATGATACTACTCCTCAAGGATTTACATTAGGAGTTTCCCCACTTAAACAAGAAGTAATGCCTGGTGGAAGTGCAACTTTTACTATTATGGTTGATAAATTAAGCGGCTTTACGGGAAATGTTTCTCTTTCGGTTTCTAACCTTCCTTCAGGCGTATCATATACATTAAGTCAAAGTTCTGTAACACCACCAGCTAATGTTACTCTTACCCTTAATGTTAGTTCTTCAGTTGCATCTAGTACTTATCCTTTTACAATTTCTGCAACTTCTGGTTCAACAACCTATACTTTAAACGCAAGTTTAGTTGTTACTGGAAGTAGTGGTCTTTTAATCCATGTTAAAAACCAATTGGGAAATCCAGCAGTTAATACCCGTATTGAAGTGTTAGATTCGAATAATTACTTGAAGGGATATGGCTATACTGATGATACTGGGTCTCTCTACCTTAGTAATATTTCCTCTGGGACTTATAAAATTTTTGTGTTTTCTGAAAGTGATCATTTTGGCCTTATAAAAAGTAATATTACTGCTCCAGGAGAATATACCTTCGATACAACAAATACTCAGCATATTACAGTAAATACAAAGAAAAAAGATGGAAGTGCTCTTGAAGGCTATATATGGATGGTTGATCCATCTTCGAAAAATCCCCTTGAACTTGGTTTTACTAACGGTTCGATTTCCTGTGACATCACACCTGGGACTTACACTGCGATGATTACAAGTTTGAGCAGTTATTATCTACTTACACTACCAAATATAACAATTGATTCAAGTACAACCCAAGTGACTCTTGATGCTTCCACAATGCAAACAGGAAGTATAACATTTACACAACATGGGTTTGATGGGGCGTATGTTTATGCGTGGGGTTCATATTGCGGTTGGGCTTTCGGCTTTAATGTTACTTCACAGAAAACTATAATTTTCAGTGCTGATACATATGATTTGTCATTAGGGGGATTTATTTATCCAGAGGATGGTTCAAGCTGGGGCTATTGGTTTGATGTTGGATATCCTACAGTATCAAACAATTCTAATCTAACTATTGATTTTGGTGGGAATTTATCCATTTCAACTCAACCAAGTAAGACCTTCTATTATCAAGGAGAACAAGTAAGTCTATCTAATAAGGTCTCTGATGCTTACGGGAATAGATTAACGTGGATATATGAGTATCTCCCAACTTCCTCAGTTAATTTTTCGGCACCTCTTATGGAAGGAGAGGTGGTGCCAGGATTTTATGCTTCCTTTGGTCCTCTTGTAAAAGTTATTGGGCCTGATTCACATGTTTATTACCAAAGTAGTGATATATCAAACTTTTCCAGCACTGATTTCACTGCTTTAAGTGATTGGCCATTAGGGACATATACAGTTAATATTTCTCTTTACACAGGCCCATATCAGGGAACAGTAACAGGGACGAGTACATTCTTAGTTACATCTCCCCCCACCGTTCACCTTACCTACCCCAATGGTGGTGAAACCCTAACAGCAGGTTCAACAATTAATGTCACCTGGACTGTTTCAGGAGATCTTACAAATATCAGCCGTATCTCTGTTAACTATACTACAGATAACGGTGCAACATGGAAGTCTGCCTTCTCAGTCTCCTCAGGCTTCTCCTCTTCTATGTCAAACTCCTGGACTGTACCAAATGTCTCTTCCACTCAGTGTAAACTAAGGATCGGTTTAGTGAGGATTGACAATTCAATTTCAGTTGACTACTCAGATAATGTATTTACAATAAAAGCTCAATAATTTTGGCTCTCTTTAGAACTAATTTTTTAGAAAGGGCAGGATTTACCTGCCCTTTATTATTTCAAATCCTACTTTATTTAGAAAAGTTATCCTAAAATTGATTTTTACTTTGACTTATTTAGTTGATTCTATATAATTTAATGAAAGGTTTTATTGTAAGTTAACAAGTAAATATAGAAAAGAGCAGAAAGGGAGGTATTTATTATCAATTTCAAGAAAGTTATTAATCTGATTGAGGAAATAAAGTTACTTGGTTTTAGAGGTTCCATATTCAGGTTTTATTATGAATTTAGCTTAAGAACAGGGATAAAAGAAATATTTTCTATAAAAAAAATTAAATTTAAACCAAGAATTAGCTTAAATGAATGGCGTAAAAACAAGCCTAAATGTTTTTTCCCATCATTTAATGAAGCAAATTTAATCCTTAGTTCAATTTTAGACAAAGAGAATAAAATTAATATAATAAGAATAGCCGAAGAGTCAATTAAGGGTAATATTCTTTGCTTTTCAAGATGGATTGGAGATTATGGGAATCCTATAGATTGGCATTATAACCCAAAAAAGAATGTATCCTGGCCAAAAGATATACATTGGTCGAAAGTTATGAAATTTGAAAAGGTTTGTGGCGATATCAAGTTAACATGGGAAGTTAATAGGTTTCCTCATCTTTATTACCTTGTTAGAGCGTATATAATTACTAAAAACAGTAAATATGTAAAAGCATTTTTGGAGCAACTAAAACATTGGGAAACATCTAATCTATATGATTATGGTGTAAATTGGTTCAGTGGGCAAGAACTTGCAATAAGAGTTCTTTCATGGATATATGCTCTTTATATGATGGGAGACGATAACAATTTCAAAGAAGATGATTTTCAAAGGCTGTTGAAACTTATATATCTTCATGCCTTGCATATAGAAAAAAACATTAGCTATGCATATTATGCGGTTTATAATAATCATTTGATTGGTGAGGCTTTAGCACTTTATATAGTTGGTACTCTTTTTCCATACTTTAGTGAGTCAATTAGGTGGAAGAAAAGAGGAAAGGCAATTTTAGAAAGCGAGAAATGTTTAGGGCAATTTTATAAAGATGGAGGCTATTGTCAGCTGTCATTTAATTATCAGAGATTGGCGCTTCATTATTATCTTTGGGCGCTAAGAATTGCAGAATTAAATGGAGATAGTTTTAATGAAGAAATATTTGATATAATGGATAGATCTGCGAAATTTTTATACTCGTTTGTGAATCTTGAAGACGGAAGATTACCTAATTGGGGTTCTAATGATGGTGCTTTATTGAATCCCTGGACTTCTTGTGATTATTCGGACTACAGGCCTTTAATTAATTCTTTGAGCTACATTACAAGAAAAAAGCGAGCTTTTCAAGGAGGTCCTTGGGATGAAGAGCTTTTTTGGTTTTTCGGAAAGGATTCACTCAATAGTGACTTTGAGCCTTATGAATTAAAGTCACGTAGTTTTCAAATAACAGGGTTACATGTGTTAAGGGCAAATGAAGGGACTTTTGCAACGCTCAGGTGTGGTGATATTTTTGATAGATTTGGTCAGGCAGACGAGCTTCACACAGATGTTTGGTGGAAAGGTTTAAATATTGCTATTGATGGTGGTTCCTATCTATATAACGATGAGCTCCAATATCATAAATATTTTATGGGTACATCTTCTCACAATACTGTAGTTGTAAACGGTGAGGACCAAATGCTTCTGTTTAGAAGATTTAAGTGGCTATATTTGACAAAAGCTAAACTTTTAAATTTTTCTGAAAAGTATGTCATCGGTGAACATTATGGATATAAAAGACTTAATGAAGGCATTATACACAGAAGAGAAGTGCAAATTATAAATAGCGAAGAGTTTTTAATACTCGATCAGTTAACTCAGAAGAAAAACGTTTTTGTTAACTATGATTTGCATTGGTTGCTAAATGATTTTGAATTTAGAATTGAACAAATTGATAGAAATATTTCTAAAGTTACACTTTTCACTCCTAAAGGGAAGTATTATATTTTTTTTAGTTCTGACATTGGATGCAAATTAGTTATAAATAGAGCGGTGGAAGATAACAAAAATCCTGATGGTTGGCAATCTCGTTATTACGGAGAAAAGATACCAGCACTAAGTCTGCATTTTATATGTAGTTCTAAAAAAGGAGTTAAATTTTTTACTTTTTTTACAGCTAAAGAGAAAAATTATTTTCATTTGAAAGAGGTTATTGGAGGAGAAAATGCATTTGCTCTTGATCCATGAAATTTTTACAACTCCCGATGAAGGTGGGGGAACGAGACATTACGAATTAGCAAAATATCTTATACAGTATGGGCATAAGGTTTCTGTTATAGCAAGTGATGTTGACTACCTTTCTGGTAAGAAGAGGATGAAAAAGAGCGAAATAAAAGAAGGCATTGAAATTATTTATGCATCAACATTTTCTTCAGTGCATAAAAGTTTTTTTACAAGAGGTTTGGCATTTTTGTATTTTTCTTTTTCTTCATTCTTCGAAGCCTTGAAAGTTCATCATTTTGATATTGTTATAGGAACCTCACCACCACTTTTTCAAGCAATAACTTCTTTGGTAATTGCAAAATTTAAAAGAAAAAAATTTGTGTATGAAGTAAGAGACTTGTGGATTGATTTTGCAAATGAGCTTGGCGTTGTTAGAAACGAGTTTATTTTGAAATTATTAAAGAAACTCGAGAACTTGCTCTACAGAGAAGCAGATCTTATAATTATTAACTCACCAGGTTTTTTGTCTTATATTCCAACTTTTATTCCAAAAGAGAAAGTGATTTTGATACCAAATGGAGTAGATACTGAGTGCTTTAGCAATTCAGTTGAAAAGGATAAAGAATTGAGTTTAAGATTAGGACTTTCTGACAAGTTTGTCGTTATGTATACAGGAAATCTGGGTATTGCAAATGACTTAGATACCATTTTAGAGACTGCTAATCTGCTAAAAGATGTTAGAGATATTCGTTTTGTTTTAGTTGGAGGTGGAATAAGAAAAGATGAAATTAAGAAGCGGATCGATATTGAGGGTATAGAAAACGTAATATTGCTTGAGCCAGTTTCTAAAAGGGAGATTCCGAAAGTTATTTCGCTTGCAGATGTTTGTCTTGCGACAATTAAGAATACTCCCTTATTACAAATTGTTTATCCCAACAAGGTATTTGACTATATGGCTTCGGGTAAGCCAACTATAGTGACAATTAGCGGGGTAATAAAAGATGTAATAGAGGAATCAAACGGTGGAGTTTATGTTCCACCGGGAAGCCCTGAAAAATTAAAAGAAGCAATACTTTATTATTATTCTAATAAAGAACTTGTTGTTTTGCATGGAAGAAATGCTAAAAGTTATGTTAAAGAGCATTTCGAACGAAAAGTAATAGCTAAACAGCTTGAGATTGCTCTTTTGCAATTAATTGAGAAACAGGATAAAATATCAAATAGGTAAGAACTATGGTAGCGAAGGATATTTTTGATAGAATTGTTTCATTTGTGGCTTTAGTGGTCTTTTTGCCTCTTTTTCTGGTAACTGCAATACTCATTAAACTTGATTCAAAAGGACCTGTATTTTTTCTTCAGGAGCGTGTTGGGAAAGATGGGAAAATTTTTAGAGTTTTTAAATTTAGGACAATGACAACAGATGCGCCTGAAAAAACCAAAGGAAAGTATATAGACAAGGATAACCCATATGTGACAAGAGTTGGAAAAATTTTGAGAAGAACTGGTATTGATGAGCTACCGCAGTTAATAAACGTCCTCAAAGGAGAAATGAGTTTAGTTGGTCCAAGACCTACATTACCATATCAGGTTGCAAAATACAACGACTTTCAGAAAAAGAGGCTTCTAATGAAACCAGGTATTACAAGCTGGGCCTTGATACACGGAAGAAATAAACTCACCTGGGATGAACGCATAAAATATGATGTTTGGTATGTAGAAAACTGGTCTTTTTGGCTTGACTTAAAGATTCTTTTTAAAACTGTTTGGGTTGTTGCAACTGGCGAGGGGTTGTATGCTAACAGAGAAACAGATGACATTGCAAGGGTAGATCAATGAAAAAACTTTATATTATTGGTGCAGGTGGACACGGACAAGTTGTTTCTGATTGTGCAAAAGCAGGTGGATTTGAAATTGGTGGCTTTCTTGATGATAACAAGGACCTTTGGGGGAAAGTTGTAAATGGTATTGAGGTTCTGGGCGGTATTGGGCTTGTAAAAAAATTGGATGGGATATTTGTTGTAGCAATTGGAGATAATTTTGCAAGAAAAAAAGTAGTTGAAAGACTAAATCTCGGAATAAAATCATTTGCTACGATTATTCATCCATCTGCAATTATAGGGAGTGATGTTGATATTGGTTATGGCACAATGATAGTAGGAGAGGTTGTTATTAATACCCATACAAAAGTTGGTAATCATGTAATTGTTAATACTATGGCATCTTTAGACCACCACAATGTTGTTGAAGATTATGTCCATGTTGCACCTGGAGTGCATACAGGAGGAAGTGTTTTTATCGGTGAAGGGACTCTTTTAGGTATTGGTTCATCAATTATTCCTGGAATTAAAATCGGTAAATGGGCAGTGATCGGTGCAGGAAGCGTAGTTATAAGAGATGTGCCAGATTATGCAACTGTAGTGGGTAATCCTGGAAAGGTCATCAAAATAAAAGGAGTTGATTTATGATGAATATACCTTTATCAAAGCCTTGGATAACCGAGGATGATATTAAGGAAGTTGCAGAGGTTTTAAAGACACCCAATTTGAGCTTGGGGCCAAAACTTCTTGAATTTGAGAATATGCTTTTACGGGTTTCAGGAAGAAAATTCGCGGTTGCCGTAAATAGTGGCACATCTGCACTTCATCTTATAATAAGGTCTCTTGGGATTAAAGACGGCGACGAAGTTATAACAACGCCATTTAGTTTTATTGCATCATCTAATTGTATTCTTTTTGAAAGGGCAAAACCTGTTTTTGTTGATATTGATCCAAATACTTATAACATAAATCCAGAACTTATAGAAGAGAAAATAACTGATAAAACCAAGGCAATCCTTGCTGTTGATGTTTTTGGGCAACCTGCTTCTTGGGACAGATTGATTGAAATTGCCAAAAAGTACAATTTGTATTTAATAGAAGATTCTGCTGAAGCAATTGGGTCGGAATACAAAGGAAAACCTGCGGGCAGTTTTGGCGTTGCTTCAGTGTTTGCATTCTATCCGAATAAACAAATCACAACTGGTGAAGGTGGAGTTGTTTTAACAGACGATGAACAGATTTATAAACTTTCAAAAAGTATGAGAAATCAAGGAAGAGGCGAAGAAGAAACCTGGCTCTATCATACACGACTTGGTTATAATTATAGAATCTCTGATATAAACTGTGCGTTAGGCATATCTCAATTAAATCGACTTAATAAGATTATAGAAATGAGAGATACTGTAGCTAAAATGTATTCTCAAAAACTTTCTGAAGTTGAGGAGGTTATAACTCCATACATAAGTCCTGATACTACAAGAATGAGCTGGTTTGTTTATGTTATAAGACTCAAAGATAAATTTTACGGTAAAGACAGGAATATAATTATCGAAAGCCTCGGCAGAAGAGGCATACAAACTAGAAATTATTTTGAAGCTATTCATCTTGAGCCTTTTTATGCTGAGCAATTTGGGTTTAAGGAAGGAGATTTTCCTGTTACTGAGTTTGTAGCTGATAGAACTATTGCACTTCCGTTTTATACTACAATGACTGAAGGGGAAGTCGATTATGTGATCAAAAATTTAAAAGAAGTTATTTATGAGGTGAAGCACTCTTGAGAAAATTTTTTAGTAGAGTTTTTAGAAACAGGGCTGTTTTGGAAAGTGCTGTTGCTAAACTTATGCTCGATATTATTTTATATAATATTTCTACATTTATTGCTGTACTTATTAGGTTTGATTTTACTTTAAGAGCCTCTTATCTACATATTGATGATCACTTTGGAATTTTGGAAAACTTGTTTTTTGTGATTTTTAATATTGCTTTTGGTTTACCTTTCCAGAGTTTTGAATTTACGAGTGTTAAAGAAATAACGGATGTCTTCATTGCTATTGCATTCTCTAAATTGTTAGCGTTTCCGTTTGGTTATATTCTTGGCGTAAGACAAAACTTTTCAAGAGGAGCTTATTTTATTTCCTTTTTGGTTGCTTTTTTGTTGTTGTCCATAGGAAGGCTATCTTACAGAGTTTTCTATGAGAAAAGAAGAAAATTTGGCAACAAATCGAATAAAAGAGAAAAAAATGTTTTAATTATTGGAGCAGGAGATGCTGGGGAAAAATTGTTAAGGGAGATTCTTTCACATCCTGAACTCAATTATAGGGTTATAGGTTTTCTTGATGACGATCCAAGGAAGAAAAGAACAACAATTCACGGATACCCTGTTATTGCCGAAATAAATAGACTTCCATATGTAATTGATAAGTATGCGGTGGATGTTGTAATTTTTGCAATTCCTACAGCCTCAAAAGAACTTTTAAAGAAAGTGGTATCTTTATCGTCAAGTAAAAATGTGGAAATAAAAACTCTGCCTGCTATCTGGGAGATTGTCTCCGGGAGAGTAACCATCCAAGATGTTAAAAATGTTGAACTTGAGGACTTATTGCCACGTGCTTCAATAAGAATGAATCTTGAACCTGTGCGTAATTATTTGAATGGGAAAACTGTTCTTATAACAGGAGCAGGTGGATCTATTGGCTCAGAAATAGTAAGACAAGTTGTTGATTTTGGACCAAAAGCTATCATTCTTTTGGGACGAGGCGAAAACAGGATTTTTGATATTGAAAGAGAGTTAATCGAAAATAAAAGTTTTGATAGGGTTATTCCTGTTATTTGTGATATAAGAAACAGAGAAAAGGTTTACAAGGTGTTTGAAGAATATAAACCTGAAGTTATTTTTCATACTGCAGCGCATAAACATGTGCCATTAATGGAAAAAAATCCAGATGAAGCGATATTAAACAATGTTTTTGGAACTAAAAATCTGCTTGATGCTGCTTTACGGTTTAAAGTTGACAGATTTATAAATATTTCAACAGATAAGGCAGTAAATCCTATAAACATTATGGGTGCCTCAAAGAGGGTTACAGAAATGTTACTCCAATATTATTCAAACGATGGAAATGAAACAAAATTTGCAAGTGTTAGATTCGGAAATGTCCTTGGAAGTACGGGAAGCGTGATAGAGGTTTTCAAGAAGCAGATCAAGGAAACAGGTGTATTAACAATAACAGACCCACAAATGGAAAGGTATTTTATGCTCATTCCTGAGGCAGTTCAACTTGTTCTTCAAGCGGCTGCTTTAGGCAAAAATGGAGAAATTTTCGTTTTAAAAATGGGAGATCCTGTTAATGTTTTAGATTTTGCAAAGCACTTTATAAAACTTTCTGGGTTTGAGTTAGACAAAGATATTCAAATTAAGATTATCGGAAATCGTGGTGGAGAAAAGTTAAAAGAAGAACTTTGGAGTGAAAGGGAGAAAGTTTCGAAAACTCAAAATCCTTATATCTTAAGGATTGTGGAGAATAGCAATTTGCAAAGCGAAGAAGATTTCTTTGCAAAACTTGATATGCTTGAAAAAGCTGCTTTAAAATTTGACACGGAAGAAATTAAATCTTTACTTAAAGAAATAATTTCAGAGCACAAAGTTTAATCTTGTATTGGAGGTATTATGAGAATTTTAGTGACAGGAGGAGCGGGTTTTATTGGTTTATTCATCTTGAATATGTCCCACCCAGGAAAGGTGAGATTTAGGTTTTGAACTAAAGTACTTGCCCTTCGATAGCATAAGGGAGAGAATTGAGCAGTATATAAGATTCTACAAATTAGGTGATATCTATCCAAACAGTTTTTCTATAAGTTCGGCTTTTGAGATTTCAAGAACATTGCTTAATTCATTTACAATTGAATTGAGAGTGCCTATTTTAATGGGATTGTGTGCGGGTATTGTTATATGGTGCGTCTTCTCTCCAATTTTAGCAGTAAGTCTTATGTGACCTCCACTTTGACGGGAAACTTCATAGCCAATTCTTTCAAGAGATTTTATTAAATCTTTGTATCCAATGTCCCTTGGCGTTTTCATATAGTCAGAACTTCATCTTTTACAAAGTGGATTCTTATTATTTTTGGCAAATCCTCAAGCTCGAAGTGGCATTTTACAGCATCTTTTATAGCCTCTTTTATTTCTTTAATTGTTTCTCCTTCAGTAAATATTGATTCTCCAAGGGCTCTTGCAGTGTATCCACCATCAGAACTTTCTTCGACAATAAAAAATAACTCTATCATATCCATCACCTCAGATTATTATACTCTAATGTTCCGTCTTCTGTTGGTATCTCTTCTCCGTGTGCCTGTAAACTTTCTATATAAAGTTCAATGGCTTCCTTTGCCATATTTATTGCTTCTTCTATTGTGGCACCATAAGTTACACAACCGGGCAAAGATGGAACTGTTGCGGTATAGCCGCCTTCAGGTTCCTTCCTAAGTGAGATTTTGTATCTTAATAATTTCATCTATTTTTTATCACCTCTCTTCGAAATAATACCTTAAAGGAAAAATATTGCAAGTGCGTAAGTTACCTTACCAAAGACTACTGTACCTGCTTGTTCAGGGGGGTTGTGACAATGAAGTCGTCAGCGAAAAATAGATTTAATTTTTTTAATATGAACGTTATGATGTAGGTGAAAAGCGTGGATGCCTTAAGGCAAATGTGGCATTTGCACTGAAAAGAAAAGATCTCAGAGAGATAAATTAAAAAAATATTTGGAAGAAATATTGAAAACGGAGGTTGTTAAAAATTATTGATGCTGTATAATTAAAATATGAAAAATATAAGCTTAGAAACGATTAAGTCAAAGATTAAAAACGATAAAAGTTTTCTTGAATATAAATTCAAAGTCAAGGCATTAGAACTTTTTGGTTCTTTTGTACGGGGCGAGAATACACCCAATAGTGACCTTGATATACTTGTAGATTTCAAAGAAGATATAGACCTCTTTACGTTTGTAGAACTTGAAGATTATTTGAGTAATCTTCTTGGTGTAAAAGTGGATTTAGTTTCTAAAAGGGCACTGAAGCCAGGTATTAAAGAAAACGTTTTGAAAGAAGCAATACAGGTATGAAGAAAGATTATCGTTTGTATATTGATGACATAGTGAATAGCTCTAAAAATATTTTAGAATATACAAAAGGACTCAATCTTGACGAATTTGCTAAAGATAAGAAAACCGTAGATGCAGTAATAAGAAATCTTGAGATTATTGGTGAAGCATCCAAGCATATTCCTGAAGATTTAAAAGAAAAGTATCCGAGAATCCCATGGCATGCTATATCTGGAATGAGAAATAAAGTAATTCACGAGTACTTTGGAGTTGATTACGGCATTATATGGAAGACTGTCACTGAGAAAATACCCAATTTGGTAAAAGAACTGGTGGGAATTATAGAAGAAACAGAGGAGGGTAAATGAAAATTCTTGTTACAGGTGGAGCAGGGTTTATTGGATCAAATCTGGTTGATGCCCTTATTAAGGAAGGGCATAAGGTTGCAGCTGTTGATAACCTTTCAACCGGAAAAGAGGACAACTTAAATCCTCAGGCTCAATTCTACAATACTGATATTACTGATGTCGAAGCACTTGAGAATGTGTTTGAGAACGTGAGGCCTGAGGTTATCTTTCATACAGCTGCTCAGATTGATGTGCGCAAGTCCGTTGATGACCCTGCATTTGATGCAGAAACGAATGTAATAGGTTCGGTGAACATTTTTAAACTTGCCGTTAATTATGGAGTAAGAAGAATAGTTTTCTCTTCAACTGGTGGCGCTCTTTATGG
>NZ_JBMFSR010000028.1:0-13361 GCF_049967455.1 Caldisericum sp.
CCATTTAATAGGAGAATCCTCGTCACTTCGTTCCTCGGATTGACAATTTTTGGTGTATTTTTGGGGAAAGTATTGAGGCGGTTTGTTGCCCCCTCAAAATATGGAGATTTCTCAATAGTTAACAATAAGCGAGGTTTGAGAAAAACAAGGAGAAAGATAGCAAAAATAACAATGAATAGATTTAATCAAAATTTTATAAATTACTCAAACGAAGATACTTGATTTTTGTGTAAATTTTTGTAAAATCGCATCGTAAAAATGAAAGTTGGTATAACCTTTAACTTAAGAAAAACTTTTTCTGAAAGGGATTCTGTCTTCGATAGCCCCAAAACGATTGAGGATGTAAAATTAGCACTAACATCATTAGGACACAAGGTAAAACTCTACGAAGCAGATTCTGAGACGCTTTTCTATATGCTAAAGTTAGACAGACCACAAATAGTATTCAACATGGCAGAAGGACGTTATGGAATCTTTGGAGAGTCTTTTGTGCCTGCCCTTCTTGATGAATTAAGAATTCCATATACAGGTTCAGGTGTACAGGGGACGCTTGTTGCAGTAAACAAGGTTTTTACAAAATTAATTCTTCAAAGCGTTGGAATAAATGTCCCAAAACTCTACCAAGTTGTTAATACTCTAAAAGAAGAAATTGCTCAAATAGACAAGTTTCCTGTTATTGTAAAGCCTGTCTTTGAAGGTGCAAGCATAGGAATAAAATCAAACTCGATTTGTTATACAAAAGATGAAGTTGAAAAAGTAGTTTATAAACTCAAAGAACGCCTTGGAAACCGTCCTATTATGATTGAAGAATTTATTGAAGGAAATGAAATTACAGTTGGTGTTATGGGTAATTTCCCTCCTAAAGCACTTCCACCAATGGAAATTGATTTTTCGCCACTAAATAAACGAGAACTAAATGCAACAAACGGCATTCAAACATTCACTTTCAAAGCAAACTACTCTGAAAAGGCAAACTATTACTTACCCGCAAGATTTCCCTCGTATATAAACACTCAAATTCAAGAAATGGCAGTTAAGGCCTTTCAAATTTTGGGTTTAAGAGATATCGCTCGGTTTGATGTAAGAGTTGATAAAAACTTCACTCCATATTTTATCGAAGTAAATGCAGTTGTTGGACTTGAGAAAGAGCATTCAGATTTTCCAAGAATGTATAGAATGCTTGGTAAAGATTACAACGATCTCATAAAGGACATCCTGGATAATGCACTTGAGCGAGTAAAAAACAATGTTAGGATAAATTACTAAATCCTCAATTTTTGTGCTGAAACGCCTGGAATAGAAAGCCTATTCTCAAAATACACCATCAACCGAGTAAGAACAACAGAAACAAAAAGATAAATTATCCCTGCAAGAGAAAATGCTTGAATATACAGGAAAGTTTTGCTTCCAACATATTTTGAAACCGCAGTAAGTTCCATAACAGTCAAAACCATTGCAAGGCTTGAATACTGAGTAAGGGCAATAAGCTCGTTTGTCCATGAAGGAAGTACAATTCTAACAACCTGTGGTAGTAGAATGTTAAATATTAGCCCTGTTCTTGTAAAACCCAACGAAAGTGCTGCTTCAGTTTGCCCTGTTGGAATTGCAAGAAACGCTGTCCTAAAATATTCTGCTTGATATGCACCGCTATTAAGTCCCATACCGATGATTGCAGCCTGCAATGGTGTGAATTTCACAAGTCCAGTAGAGCCAAGCCCATAGTAGAGGATAAACAATTGCACAATCATAGGTGTTCCTCTTATAAGGTCAATGTATGAAACGGCAACTGCCTTAAAAAATTTATTCCCATAAATACGCATAATTGCAAAAAGAAGACCAAGAACTATACCAATAAGAATTGATAGAACAGTAATAAGCATTGTGTACTTTAATCCCATTAACCAGAAATCTTTATACTTAAATAAAACAATTTCAAAGCTACTCATTCTTCACCTTTTGCAATCTTACTTAAAAATTTCTTTAATCTTTCTGATTTTGGATGCTCAATAATCTCCTGTGGAGTTCCTTTTTCAACAATCACACCAGATTCAAGGAACATAATCTCATGCGCAACGCTCTTAGCAAATTCAAGCTCATGAGTAACAATTAACATTGTCATACCGTTTTCTGCAAGTGTTTTCATCGCTTGCAAAACCTCTCCTATAAGTTCAACATCCAATGCGGATGTAGGCTCATCAAAAAGAATAATACGCGGAGACATAGCAATGGCACGCGCTATGGCAACTCGCTGCTGCTGTCCCCCTGAAAGTTGAGCAGGGTAATGATTCCACAAATCTTCTTTTATCCCCACAAGAAGTAGCGACTCTTTTGCGATTTTCAATGCCTCATCCTTTGGAAGCTTTTTTACCTTTATAAGACCTATCATTACATTATCAAGTGCAGTAAGATGCATAAATAGGTTAAAATACTGGAATACAAATCCAATTTTCTTTCTTGCCTCGTATATATTCTTTGGAGTTATTAACTCTGAATCAAGGTAAATTTCCCCCGAATCCGGCTTTTGTAAATAGTTTATGCAGTAAAGAAGGGTACTTTTGCCGCCACCACTTGGACCAATTATAACCTTCGTCTCTCCTTCGTTTATTGAAAAACTTACCCCTTTTAAAACTTCATTTTTATGATAGGATTTTTTAAGATTTTCGACCCTTAATACCTCTTTCATCTCTTTTCTCCCAATCCTGGAATTCGAACTCTCTCATACAGATTATTCAAAATACTCATTGAAGTCTTAACAAGCACAAAATATACAAGTGCTATAAAAATATAAATCTCAAAATACCTCCCAATAGAACGAGCAATAAAATCTGCACGAGTCATTATATCCATTACGCCAAGCACAAACGCAATTGATGTATCTTTAAGAACTGTTATAAACTCGTTTGTCCAGCCAGGAATCATTATTCTCAATGCCTGTGGCACCAAAATTTCTTTGAATACCTGAAATTTTGTCATCCCTAAGGAAAGACCTGCATGCAACTGCCCTGCACTTATCGCTTCAAGAGAACTTCTAAAAATCTGGCCTTGGTAAGATGCACTTCTCAATCCTAATCCTAAAATTGCAGAAAGAGTCATACCAAGATTAAATGCAAAATAAAGAATTAAAAATAGAAGAATTAATGGAACTCCGCGAAGAACTTCGCCTATGATTCGAAAGATATAAGAAAATGGGGGAGGCAAATAAACCTCCCCAAATGCAAGAGCACTTCCCAAAATAAGCCCTAAACCAATGCTAACAAATGTCAAAAAGAGAGTCCAAAAAATACCCCTTAAAACATAAATTAAATTTGATAAATTCAATGCACTAACATCAAAAATCATTTAATTCTTACCCACCAAAGTATTTGTTTATAAGATCATTCCAATCCTGCGTTCCTTTTACCTCAGACAGCGCTTTCTCAAGTTTTGTCTTTAGTTCTGTGTTTCCTTTCTTTACAAAAAGTCCAGCCTGTTCTGAAACAAGTTCTCCTGTTACTTTAAAGTCTTGCTTAGTAGAATAATAGGTTGCAACTGGCGTATCAATAATAACTGCATCAATATTTCCATTTTGAAGGTCAGTAATTGCTAAAACAACGGAGGTATATCTTCTTACATCAGCGTTTTTAATTTTTCCATCCGTTATTGCCTTGTCTATTGCTTCTTCGCCTGTTGTGCCTTTCTGTACACCAATTTTGTGGTTGCTTAAGTCTTCAAAAGTTTTTGGTGCATATGTTGAATCCTTCTTTACAAGGATAGACTGTCCAGTTGATAGATACGGCACTGCATCTGCTTGTTGAAGTCTTTCATCAGTAATTGTTATGCATGCGGCTCCTACATCAATTTTATCAGCTTGAAGAGATGGAATAATCGTGTCAAAATCCATATTCACAATTTCAACTTTGTCATATCCCATCTTTTTACCTAAAAGTCTCATAAGATCAAGGTCAAAACCAACAAATTCCTTTGTTTTTTCATCAACATACTCAAAGGGTGGATAATCTGCTGATGTTCCAACCCTCAAAACGCTCTCCTTTTTTGCACAACCAGAGAAAAGCGTTAAGACTAACATAAACGCAACTGCCAAAATTAATGCTCTCTTCATTCCCTTACCTCCTTATATTTGGAAATATTTTATAAAAACTCATGCTCCTGTCAATACATTGTAAAGGAAATAAAGAAAAATTAAAATTATTTTATTAGAATTGTTAGAGTCACCTGATATGTGAGGTTTGTATCAATTGCCTTATCTTTAAGACTATTTTCTAAAATTTTAGCACTATGAAAATTTTCAATTGAATTTAAGAATTCAGAAATATTTTTTCCCTGAACCTCAAAAACATAGGTTCCGTTTTTCTCATCTTTACTTTTAAGTGTTGCAATTTTTTGAAGTGAGTTTATCAGATTATTCAAATCGCTTTTGCTAATTTCTACTTTTATGGTCTCTTCTGTAGATATTTGCATTATTCCCATACCTGGTGGCGCTTTAAATTGCTTTGTTATTTCTGTCTGTTTGCTTGCCAGTTCTTTATATAATGCAAACTTCATTGAAAACCAAACACCAAACACAAGAACCAAAACCATTACAAATGCAAAAGAATATCTAAAGACCATTTGTTTTCTTTCAACAATCCTTAGTTTACTAACAAAATCAGGGGGATTCACCCTTAGCTCCCTTAAGCCTTCTTTCATCTTTTTAAGGTCTTCGTAATAAAAAGCATACTCCTTATCAAGAAGGAGCTCTTCAACCTCTTCTTTTTTTACCCTGTTATCAAGGTATTCATTAATTTTCTCTTTCATCGCTAATTAGATACCTATTATAATAAAAAAGTTCCATATTTTTAAAAATATCCCATATCCTTCAATATATTACGTAATTTGTCCCTTGCTCTAAACAGCCTCGATTTTACAGTTCCCATGGGCACACCCAAAATTTCAGAAGTCTCCTCATAGGAAAGTCCTTCTATATCAACGAGAGTTATAATTTCTCTCTCATCTAAATTGAGTTTTTTCATTGCTTCAAAAAGTAATTCGTGCCTATCAGAGTAAAAACTTTCAATCTTGTCATCTTTAAAAGTGGATATATTGTCGCTTAATTCAATATTTTTGATTTTTTTATAATGCTTGTAAAGAGTATTCCTTGCAATTCGATAAAGCCATGTTTTCAAAGAGGATTCTCCTCTAAAATTCTTGATATACTTGAATGCATATAGGTATGCATCCACTACCACATCTTCTGCAAGGTTTCTATCGTGACATATTTGCATTACGGAATTAAATAAAAAATCCTGCGTAGATCTCACAAGAATTTCTTTCGCAGTTTTGTCTCCCCTTTTAAGCAATTCAATTAATTTGCTCTCATCCATTCCCAAACCTTACAAATGTATTATAATGAAATATGAAAATTTTATTAAGTTTTATTGTTGCATACATCCTTGGTTCCTTTCCTTCTGCATATGTTATTACAAAATTGAAAATGGGCGTAGATATTCGTGAAATTGGCACCAAGAACATGGGCACGGGAAATGTCTTTCACCATGTAGGAAAGATTGAGGGGCTTTTAGTCCTACTTTTAGATGTTTTAAAAGGAAGCCTTGCTATCATTATTGCGATTTATGGTTTTAAACTTCCATATTATATTGCAACAATTTCAGGTATGTTTGCAGTCTTAGGACATGTATTTCCAGTTTTTCTTAATTTTAAAGGTGGAAGAGGTGCCGCAACAACATTGGGAGTACACCTTACTATTATCTTTTCTTATCTTGAGCTGAAAGGCCTTTTTGTTTTTATACCAATTCTTATAATTTACCTAATACTTATAGCAATGACAAAATCCCAAGTTATTAGCTTGTTTTTCCTTTTTCCTGTATATCCTTTTTTACTTTTTGCCGTAACAATGGACTTCAAATTATTTCTTGTAAATATAGTTTTTACGATAATGGTTGAACTATTTGGGTTTCCAAATTTCAAAAGAGAGTTCAATAATTTTATTACCTTGAAAAGGGGTTCTTCATGAGGAAAAGAGATACAATAAAACTAATAAGTTTATTCATTCTTATCTTCTTCGTCTCAAGTTTAGCGGGTGTTTTAATTTACCTTAGAACAAGGGAATCTGAAACATATACTGTAAAGTTATACTTTTACGACCCAATCCCTAAAGAACTTGTCCCTGTAGAAGAAAATTTTAGAGGATCAATTGAAAGTATAACAAGACAAGTTTTTGAAACCTTAAAGGCTCCAAAAGTTTCAGCATATTTTCCCACAATCCCAAAGGAACTCACCCTTGATTTTGCAAAATATCAAAATCAAACGCTTACAATAAACATTTTAACAAATGGTGCAAAGAAAACAGCTAAAGAAGAATATATTGCATTTTTAAGTCTTGCGAATTCTTTAAAATCAATAAAAGGAGTAAATAATCTAAAAATTCTCATTAATTCAAGGGAAAACGATGTATTTTTGCGATATGTAAATATAAATGAAACACTCTCAAACCTTACTTCAACTCTACCAAAATTTAAAACTGTTTACCTTTATTTCTTAACACCCGATCTAAACTATCTTGCAGTCGAAAAAAGAGAGATTCTTGACGCCGATAAACCGGAAGTTCTTGCAATGGAAATTCTTAATGAGCTTTCATATGGCTCAAACATTGGTCTTGTAAGTTTGTTAAAACCTGAGTATGTGAGAAGTATCGAACTAAAATCAGGTGGTCTTGCAACTGTAAATCTTTCAAATAGCATAAATCAATTATCACTTGGAAGTTATACCGCGAATCTTTTTGTTTTGAGTATTGTAAATTCCCTAACCGAAATAGCAGATATACAAAAAGTTTCCTTTAATATTGATGGAAATAAAATTGACACACTTTTTGGGACAGTTGATGTAAGCTTACCACTTGCAAGATTCAATGCAATGCCGAATATATCTTTTATAATTCCGTATTATGTTCTTCCGTTAAATGGAAATGTTGCTTATGTTCCTGTTGTAATTCCTACAAAAACAACGGACTTAACAAAAATTTTCGAAGAATTAAAAAAACCAAGGGAAAACTTAAAAACTTACCTAAACGATGTGGATATTAAAAAAATAGAAGTAAAAGGCTATACCTTAAAAATTGTGCTTGCCTCAAAAAAAGTCCTAAGTGCAGAAGAAATTGATTACATCAAAAAACAAGTTTTCTTAACAACAATGGAACTTCCAAATATTAATACTCTTGACTTAACAATAGGAGAGGAGGGATTCTTATTAACAAGATGAAAATAAAAGGAAAAGGTGTATATTCTAATGGAAAGATTTTAAAAGACTATGGCATTGTTATAGAAGAGGGATACATAAAAGAGATTATTCCAAACAGCGAAATCGGAACTAATGATAACACAATTTCGGTTGATGGTTTTATCTATCCTGCATTCATCGAATCGCATGCACATATTGGAGAGATAGCAAATATACTTTCCCATATAAACGGAGAAAATTTTTCATTTGACGAAATAATCTCTGCAATTGAAGATCGGGATGTTTCTTTCATATTCAATGTAAACTTCAATAAGCTTTCAAAGGAGCAATTTAGACACCTATTCAATCTTGATAAGAAAATATACATGCAAAGCAAAGATGAGCACTCAGTATTTGTTTCAAAGAGGTTCCTTGAAAGCACTTCAATAAACTGTGAATCAATCGATAAAAACTCGCTTGTTTTCATTGACAATGAATTTATAGGTATTTTCAAGGATAACGCCATTGGCTCTGTGAAGCATCTAAAAGAGATAAAAATAGACGAATCAGTGCTTGTAAAAGTTGAAGATTATTTCCTATCACGTGGAATTGTAACGATTACAAACTTTGACTTTTACATAAAAGACTATCTAAAGGATAGAAAAATTCGAATTGTGCAAGGCATACAAAAGGACTACTTAGACGATGCAATATTGGAAGGCATAAAAACTGGTCAAGGAAATGATAATTTTGTATATGGACCTTTGAAAGTTTTTCTTGACGGCTCTCTTGGCTCACAAACAGCAAAGATGAAAGATGATTATCCCTTTAAGGGATTGCTTCTTTTAGAAGAAGGTGCTTTCGATGAGATTGTAAAGAAAGCAAACGAAAATGGAATACTTGTTGCAGTCCATGCAATTGGAAGTGAAGCGGTTCACATTGCCTTAAAAGTATTCAATAAGTATAAAGGACTTTCAAAGATGAACCGTATAGAACACCTTCAATTTATTGACCAAAGCGATTTACCTTTATTAAAAGAAACTCCATTTATCCCATCTATGCAACCAATTCATGCAAAGGGAGATGTAGATCTATACAAAAAGTATATGCAAGGTTTTAGATATGCCTATGCTTTTAATACAGTGCTTAAATCAAAAGGTTTCTTGATTTTTGGCTCTGATGCACCAGTTGAAGATGCCTCAGTATTTTATGGAATTAATGCTGCAGTAAAGCACCCGTTGTTTTACGAAGAAAGCATTCCATTAGATAAGGCAATAAGTGCATATACTGATTGGGGCGGAATTTACAATTATGTCCCGAATAGAGGAAGTATTGAAAAAGGAAAACTTGGGGATATTGTTATTTTGAAAAATGAAATTTTGGAAGATAATTTATTAAATAACGAAATACTTTCCGTTTTTAAGGGAGGAGAAATTGCATGGACGAAATAGAAACAAAAGTACTTGCAACAATTACAAAGGATAAATACCTACTTACAAGAGGGCTTGCAGAGGGGCTTGAAAAAAGTCTATTTGATGCGCCTGAAACAAGGACTTTGTTTGACTATGTTGTTTCAAGATACTCAAAAAATGCTCAACAAATCGACATTGATCTTTTGAAAGAATCCCTTCGCGAAGATGGGCTTTTCACAACAAAAATGCAAGAATTAATTAATGCGATTCAAAAAGAAGAACCTCTCACCCTTGAAAGCCTGTTTATATATATAGAAACACTCAAAAGAAGATTGGGTGAAAAAACCCTTATAAACATTGCAAAAAAGATTGAAAACTATGTTGAATCAAAAGCAAAAAAAGAAGATATTGTTGAGTTTACGGGAAACATAATTGGTGAACTAAGGGAAATTATAACAGGAAAGACCAAAAGAAAAATCTTACCTGTTAGAAGTTATCTTATAAGATTCACGGCGGAACTTGAATCAAGGACGGCAAATATTAATCCAATACTTGGGTATTCATTGGAACCTTTCTCATGTCTTAATGAAACTTTATCTGGAGCACGAAGAGGGTTTTACTATGCACTTGCAGGAGCGCCACGCAGAGGGAAAACGAACTTTATGCTAAAGCTTGCAACTTCTATTGCCATGAATGAAAAAATACCTGTACTCTACTACTCGTGGGAGCAAACTGAAAGAGTCCTTTTCTTGAGAGTACTATCACAAGAAACCCTAATTCCGCCATATCTTCTTGAAACTGAAAGAATTTTCGATGATCCTGATCTTTCAGAGCGCTTTAATCAAGGCTATGCAAAGGTTGAGCAATTTATGAATTATATGTATCTTATCGAAGGAAGAAGAGAAGATACAATAAACAAAATAAGAAGTCATGCATTGTCAGTAATGCAAGAAAATAACACAGATAAAATTGCAATTTTTATTGATTATCTACAAAAAGTACCTACAAATATTCTTTATCAGGATCTTGCTCAACAGGTTGACGAAGTCTCAGGAGGCATTGCAAACCTATCAACAGAACTCAATGCACCCATTTTTACAATCTCATCTTTTGATAAAGAAGGCGCAAAACTCGATACAGAAGAGAGTAAAACGCGTCCAACAATGTTTAACTGCACTGGTGGTGGGGATATAGAGTATGATGCAGATGTTGCAATGGTCCTCACAAAGGATTTCAAAGATACAAATGTCCTTTACGAAAAAATATATAATGCCTCAAAAGAAGGTCGTATTGATCCGAATAGAATTCCTCACTTTGACATTCTAAACCTTTACATTGATAAAAATAGGGATGCTCCCTTTGGTGGAAACATCATAATACAGTACCTATTCCTTATCGAGGATAATACTTTTGTAGAAATTGGATATAAAGATATAGGTGAAGAGAGAACCTATGCAAAAATTTCAAAGATATTCGAGTGGATGCTCGAAAATGGTTATCTTGTTAATATGAGATGAGAATAGCATTAATTATAATTGGGGATGAAATTTTAGACGGTCTTAGAGAAGACGAAAACTTTAGAGTTGCAAAAAAATATTTAAAAAATAAGGGTTCGTTAGATTTGCTTATTTTCGTAAGAGACAATCTCAATGAATTGAAAAGAGTTCTAAATTTTGTAAAAAATTCGTTCGATATAGTTTTAACTTCTGGTGGCTTAGGGCTTACACCTGACGATATAACTCTAAGGGCTTTTTCTGAGGCTTTCAATCTACCGCTTGCGAAAAATGAAAAGAAACTGGAAATAGTCAAGAAAAACATTGAAAGAGTTAACGCAATCCAATACACAAATTTTATAGATGAACTTTCAGAAGGCCTTTCAGGAAGCACTCCAATAGAAAATCCAAAGGGAGTTGCGGCTGGTGAAAAGATTAAAATTGAAAACACTACCTTTTACATTCTTCCAGGTGTCCCAAAAGAATTTGAGGCAATACTAAAAATAATTTTAACTGACTTTACAAGTAATAAAAGGATTAATAAAGTCGAATACGAAGTTGATGAAAAAGAAGCACGCCTTATAAAAGTTTTAAGGGAAGTTGAATACAATTTCAATGTTAAAACTGCATCATACCCACCGATTCACGAAAAAGAAAAATTGAAGATAATTCTCTACGGAAATGGTTGGCTAAAGGAAGCAAAGGACTATTTTGAAAACACTTTGAAAAATGCAAAAATTCCTTTTAAAGAAATTAGCCCCAGCCACACCTCATAACCCCCACCTCAAAAGAGGTATTTGGGGTACCTTCCCTCAAAAAAGAGGGAATGTTTGAGGTTGTAGCCAGGGTAAGAGTATTTTACAAAAAATTAAAAAATTTGCAAACTTTTTTATAATTAGATTATGAAAGCAAAGGCATATGCAAAGATAAATTTAACGCTTGAAATTGTAGGTGAAGCAGGAGAATACCATGCCATTGAATCGGTATTCCAAAAAATAGGTCTTTTTGATGTTGTTTCAGTGAAATTGGGAAAAACAGATTCGGTTATTTTTTCTCAATCAATAAGAAATGCGACATCAACTGTTCACAAAGCACTTGAATTATTCAAAGAAAGAGCAAAAGTAAAGGAAAATTTTGAAATATACATTGAAAAAAACATTCCAATGGGAAGCGGACTTGGTGGTGGAAGTGCAGATGGAGCAGTTACACTTCTTCTACTTAACGCAATGTTTAAGAATATTCTTTCAAAAAACGATCTCCACCAAATCGCAAAAGAGGTTGGCTCTGATGTACCATTTTTCCTTTACTCAAATACAGCATTGGTTAAAGGAGTTGGTGATATTGTGCAAGAACTCCCAAGCCTAAAAGAGTTCTATTTTGTTTTGGTTCATCCCAAATTCCATTTCAAGACAAAAGAAATGTATAGCATGTTCCACGAATATGGAAAGTATTCAGATGGAAGTAGAACGCTTGCGATGGTTGAATTAATAGAAAAAGGGAATTATTCTGCAAAAGATATTGACAAACTCTGTTATAATGATTTTGAAATGATGCTTTTAGAGAAGTCAGAAAAGTTTGTTGAATTTAAGAAAGTTCTTGAGACAGTTGCAGAAGTAAGATTTCACCTTACTGGATCTGGATCAACGCTATTTGCAATTTTTGATACCAAAAAAGATGCAGAAAAAGTTAAGAATACCCTTGATAAGTTTAAATTTGATTCGGACATTGCAAGTTCTCTTGTCTAATTAGAGATTTTTTACTCTCTCAATATATTTTTGAACATCAAATTTCTTGTATATTGAATTCTCACTCATATATCTAACTTTTCCAAAAATTGGGCGTTCCTTAAAGGGTCTGTCGTGCTTTCCAAAGCACCACGCAATGCCTGCGTAGGAGTTTGGATCTCGCCCATCTAAAGCATATTTGTTGTTTAAGTCTTCAAGGAACTTAAAAGCAATTTCTAACGATTCGCTCCACTCAATTATTTTCTTCCCCCAATACATTCTTATATAACCATGCATTTTTCCAGTTTTTACGAGTTCCATCATAGCCGCATTAAAAAGTGGATCATGAGTTTCAGCATTTTCAAGTTGTGAAAAAGAATATCTATATGGTCTCTCATCAAATTTGTGATTTTGTAATGTCTCATACGCCCACGGCTGAAGCCCTTCAAGTCTATCGTAGCGCGAATTGTAATAAACAAAATTAAAAGCAAGTTCTCTTCGAACAATTAACTCATCAAGAAAGGCTTCTTTTTCGATGTCCTCAACACTACTATCAAGAACCGTTAGGGCAATTTCAATTGGAGATATCTGACCAAAATGCAGATATGGACTTAAATTTGATGTAAAATTTTCCGAGAAATCGTTCTTTTTTTCAATATATTTTGACAGTTTATTCTGTACAAAATCCTTAAGAAGTTCTTTTGCGTTACTATAGCCACCCACAAAGTAGTGAGTTTCGGAAACATTATACCTAAAGTGAAGCCGATTTATTGAATCCTTCGGATTTCTTATGTCAAAAGAAAATAAAATTTCCCTAAAAGGTGGAAAAGAAATCTGAGGAAAATCTAATGGTACGAGATAATCTTTAAGATTTTTTTGAATTTTCTTTCTTATTGTATATGCTCCGTATTCCTCCTTATTTGAGGTAACCTCAACTGGCACAACTACATTATCCTCAACAGCCACCACAGGGACCTTAATCTCTTCCACAATATTCTTCCGCCATTCTCTTAGAAACTTTGTATATCCCACATCCATAAAAAGAATTGAAGCATTCTTGGAAAATTCTAAAACGTGCTTTACGGGATCACCAATATGCACAACAAATCTTATGTTAAGTTTTCGAAGCTCTTCATAAACTTCTTTAAGTCCCTCGAGCATAAAAAGGAAATTTCTTCTGCTTCCATAGGGAAAATTTTCGTTTATTACAAATAAAACAACAAGTGGTTTCTTAAGTTCGTTTGCCTTTTTGATCGCTTCGTAAAGCGCAAAATTATACTTAACCCTCTGTGAGGACTGCATCCAGTAGAGAACAAATCTTCCGTAATTATTAATACTAATATCTTTTAAAATTTTAACCCTTGCCATTTCGTTAAGTAAAGAATGTTTTATATTTTTATAAATTCTAACTTTCATATTTTTCCCAAATTCTCCTTTATCTTTTTCTCTAACTCCCGACTTTGTTTAAAATACTCTTCTAATTCTGCTTTTAATTTTTTCATTTTTTCTTTAAATGGCAC
>NZ_JBMFSR010000029.1:0-12829 GCF_049967455.1 Caldisericum sp.
CCATACTCTATGGAAGATAGAAGAGTCATTCAAGATAATGAAGAGTACATTAGAGGTAAGGCCAATATTTCACTGGACTGAAAAGAGAATCAAAGGACACTTTGTTGTTTGTTTCTTATCATTTCTTCTTGAAAGAACACTTGAGCTAACACTTAAAGAGAATAACATCAAAGCATCACCTGAAAGAATCAAAGAAGCTTTGAACTCCATGAATCTTACAGAATTTAGTGCAGAAGGACATTCATTCTATCTCAAAACAAAATGGGATGAAGAGAGTAATAAGATTCTTAAAATACTTCATATAAAACCTCCAAAAAACATTACTCCCTTTGGAGAGTTAAGAATCTAATCAGAACAAAAATATCAAACAGAAGTTTGTAGTAGCAAAATGAAGGTTTTTAAAAATTAATTCTTAGGATTTATGCGGGTCCGCTCGGTGTCAACTGATAAAGTCGGGAAAAACTAAGAACAATTTCCGCTGCTAGCTTCTTTGCTTCATCGTTTCAATCCCTGTAAGGTACTCTAAAAACGCGTAGCATTCACATTCTCATAATAGTCCTGAATTGGTTTCAATCCCTGTAAGGTACTCTAAAAACCTCCATGTTCTTCACCTCTTTAAGCTCCTTGAATGATTGTTTCAATCCCTGTAAGGTACTCTAAAAACTGCGGCTGCGATGGCTGCATTATTGGGTGCAAGAGGGTTTCAATCCCTGTAAGGTACTCTAAAAACACTTTGTCAACTTCGTTCATTGTAAACGCCCCCTTGTTGTTTCAATCCCTGTAAGGTACTCTAAAAACAGAAAACAGCGTTGAGTTGATTTACAAAATCATTTGTGTTTCAATCCCTGTAAGGTACTCTAAAAACTCAAGGTATTTAAATGTTACAATGCCGAGCGCTTTAGTTTCAATCCCTGTAAGGTACTCTAAAAACAATTGCGACAACAATCCCAAGAACTGCCAGGATTATGTTTCAATCCCTGTAAGGTACTCTAAAAACCACAACAGAACGTGCCCATCAAGAAAGGGATGGCACGTTTCAATCCCTGTAAGGTACTCTAAAAACAATTTCAAGGGGGTGAGAGCTTGAAAGTTGAGACATGTTTCAATCCCTGTAAGGTACTCTAAAAACTGTCGCTTACCACTCAACTCTTTTACAACGAGCTCTGTTTCAATCCCTGTAAGGTACTCTAAAAACAAGTTTTACAGTATAATAGTTTCCAGCTGTAAGCGCGTTTCAATCCCTGTAAGGTACTCTAAAAACCGAAAAACTCAACTAATCCTGGCTCTATAACATTTTGGTTTCAATCCCTGTAAGGTACTCTAAAAACCAGCACATACTTGAGAACGTTTTGAAGGAAATGAAGAAAGTTTCAATCCCTGTAAGGTACTCTAAAAACCGTGATTCCCTGTAATCGCGCCAAGAATCCGATCCTGTTTCAATCCCTGTAAGGTACTCTAAAAACAGTTTTGCGATTTGCTCTTCTCCGAGAGCTTTTGAGGTTTCAATCCCTGTAAGGTACTCTAAAAACGCTTTATAAATCAAGCGATGGCTTTATTCCCCGCTTAGTTTCAATCCCTGTAAGGTACTCTAAAAACACGAGGGCGATCTTTGGAAAGCAACACAACCCGAAGCGTTTCAATCCCTGTAAGGTACTCTAAAAACGATATGGTGTGCATGTAGAAAATACGCAAAAAAAGGTGTTTCAATCCCTGTAAGGTACTCTAAAAACTCGCTTACAGCTCTTGCGGCACTTACAGGGGGGACGGGTTTCAATCCCTGTAAGGTACTCTAAAAACTGGAGCTTGGGAGAGAACAGTTATTGATCCGACTTTGTTTCAATCCCTGTAAGGTACTCTAAAAACTTATAACATTGTTTACAACTGTTACAGCGCCGTAAAGTTTCAATCCCTGTAAGGTACTCTAAAAACGTCAAAAATGAGATTATTAGAAGGGCGCGGGCTTTGGTTTCAATCCCTGTAAGGTACTCTAAAAACAGTATATACGTGGGTCAAAAGCTATAAGATATATGAGTTTCAATCCCTGTAAGGTACTCTAAAAACCAAACAAAGTCCTCAATATTCGAATGCTGTATTGTTTGTTTCAATCCCTGTAAGGTACTCTAAAAACTTTCTCTTTCCATTCAATTCCATTCTTAGAAAGCAGAGTTTCAATCCCTGTAAGGTACTCTAAAAACGCACGTAGTTTGGGTTTGAAACTTCAAGAAATTGTCTGTTTCAATCCCTGTAAGGTACTCTAAAAACGAGAGCCATTCCCTTCTTTATAGGAACGTTTTGCTGTGGTTTCAATCCCTGTAAGGTACTCTAAAAACCAATACAACCCATTTCTGACGGGCAACAGGGGGCAAGTTTCAATCCCTGTAAGGTACTCTAAAAACTTGTCTCCGGACAATATTTTTGCTTTTCCGCTTACGGTTTCAATCCCTGTAAGGTACTCTAAAAACTAGAGAAATAAGTCCTGAAGTTATGGTCAAAATTGCGTTTCAATCCCTGTAAGGTACTCTAAAAACAGCAAAAAAGTATCAATTATATTATATTTAATTTTTGCAATTTTCAAGTTTTTTTATTCAAATGACTGATCTTAAAGAATTATTAAAGTTAAAAAATACAGAGATAAAAAGTCTAAGTTAAAGTATAATTTTCTAAATATCATTATGTCGATGGGGCATAGTTTTTGCGCTATTGCAGGTCGACATAAAAATGTCTCTTCGTCTTATAGAATATTATCAAGATCGTTCTTAACAACACCCAATATCTCCTTCTTTGCGTAGTATTGTTCCCTTAAAATATAAAATATAATAGAATCTTTATCTTTCTCAATAATATCATTAAGCTCCCTTTTAAATTTCTCAAATTTGGCTTCTGTAATTTCTCCTTCTAAAACCGAATTTTGCACCCAATTTAGATATTTCCTTCCACACTTTAACACCTTAGCAACTCTATCTTCTTCCACATCGTAAACCACAATCAAATACATTTACCACTCCGACACGAAAGGTGAATATTCTTTTTCCCCCATTATATGTTTTTCGATCTTATACAACTCAAAACGAATTAAAGTTCTGTAAGAAACATTCCTTCCAAGCCCTTTGTGGTTTATTGTAGCATTTAATCTTTCATCAAGAACTTTAACAAAGTCTCTTGCTCCTCTTTCATTTAGGTAAATTCCGTTTAGGCGTTTTTCAAATGATGATTCATCAACCATATTTTTGTTAATCAAAGTAAAGATTGTTCTATCTACTATTATTGGCTTAAAAATTTCTGAAACATCAAGATTTAAAGAAAAACTGCGAAAATTACTCTCATGCAAGTATCCTATCCTTGGATCAAGGTGAGTTTTGTATATTTGAGAAAGAATTTCTGGATAAAGTAGTGAATTACCAAAGCTTATTAGTGCGTTTATTCTGTCTTTAGGAGGGCGCCTTGATCTTTCTCTCATGATAAATTGGGTATCTTTCAATATTTCCGAAAATCCATTGTAATATATTTCCCTACTTTTACCTTCTAATGCCAGAAGTTCCTTCACATCACTTACTTCGTCCATTGAATCTTTGATATTTCTTAAGGAGTTTACTATATCAGAAAGAGAGAATCCTCTTCTTGAATAATATGAAAGAACTCTTTCCATATTAGAGATGCTTCCTAAGACAAACTTTTTTGCAAGTTTTAGTCTAAGATTACTATCAAGATAATTTTTGACCTGGTTTACAATCATATAACCAGAATTATAGTGTTCTCTTGGATAAAAGCTTCCTATATAGTACTCATAATAATTATAAAAGTGAAGAATTATTTCTTTTTGCGAAAGAAATTCAAGAGCATCTTTGTTTATTGTAATTTCTCCAAAAACATGAATAATTTTTGTGTTTTCAACTGGAATGTATCTCTTTTCCGCGTCACTTTCAAAAAAGAGCGTGTTGTCTTTTCTTGCAATTCTTCCACTTTTGAATATATAGATTACTTCATTCATGCAAAGCAAAACTCCTTATACGCACAGTTTTTACAAAAAGGAATCTTTTTAAAAGACGGTGCATTCTCCATTATGGCAATGTCATTAATTCCTTCTATGATATCAAAAATCTTTCTTCTTTCGGTTTCTTTTAATTCCAAGAATTCCCTTCTTCGTTCTGTTGGAAAGCTTAAAACCCCTTTAGCTTTAATACCTTTCTCTTCTAATACCCACAAATAAAATAGCAACTGCATTTTTGCAATCTCTTTTGCCTTTGACGACTTTTTAACTTCACCTACAAGCAAATCTCCGTTTTTACCTCTTACAAAATCAATCTGGACATTGTCAAGAATTATCCGCTTTAGATCCCTCTCATAAGAATACTCATCTATTAATCTGCCAATCTCAAGAAGTGGATGGTCTTGAAAAGGTATAATTTTATGAATATGAAACCAGGCTTGTCTTTTACATATAAGATAACTTTGAATAAGTGTTCCTGTTATTTTAAAATCGTCTACCAAATTACACTTCCTCCTTTAGTTTTAAATCCAGTATTTTTGTCGTAGTATTCATCTAAAGAATTTCTGCTAACATAATAAAAATTTCCAATAACTGGAGGTATGTTTTGAACATTTTTAGGTATAGAAACAACATAAGAATAGAAACTATTTTTAATTTCTTTAAAACATCTTATTCTTTCGAAATGGTTTTGAATATCGAGAATGCTTTGATACTCTTTAAAAATTTCCTCTGCATCTTCATCTAACTCTATAAAAACATCAATAGTAGGGTATTTTGTTTCTACAATTCCAAAAGAGGATATTGCATTTTCACCATCGTATTTTAATTCTAACAGGGCTTTCCTTAATTCATTTGATGTACCTTCTGTGTCCTTCTTCTTTACAACCTCTTCCATGTAATTATCAAATACTTTGTAAACATCTTCTTCTTTTAAAATTCTATCCTTTAATAAGTTCTCTGTTATATCCAAAAGCACTCTGTCATATATATAAGAAGCATAAAGTCTGTTTGCACTGTTGCTTTTGTCCTTGAACTTTACAACATAAACCTCACCGATATCTCTTCCACCTGACCTATTCGAACGACCAGAGGATTGTATTATTGAATCAAGTGGAGCAATATCCCTTACAACTACATCGAAATCTATATCAACACCAGCCTCTACAATCTGTGTTGATACAAGAAACCTAAATTTATTGCTTTTTATTTTTTCAATCCTTTCTAACCTTTCTTTTGGAGCTATGTGCGATGAAAGAAAAGTAATTTCTGTTTCGCCCACCTTTTCTTTTAAGATTTCGTAGAACTGTTTTGCCTCACTTATTGTGTTTAAAACAAACATATACGATTTATCATCTTCGATTTTGAATGTGTTTATAAAATCTTCCATTGAATCATAAGAGTAATAAGTTTTGGCATCAATTTTGTACCTATTAAGAGGATAAACATTTCGAACTAAGTCGTATCCAGAAGAGAATAATATAGGCTTTGTCGCAGTCATCACAATTGCATAGGAGTTAAATTCCTCTAAAAATTTTAAAAGCAATTCATCAATTAACTTCCAATACTTTAAAGGAACTGCTTGAACTTCATCAATAATAATGATACTGTGAGCTAATTTATGAAACTTTTTAAGCATTGCGTTTCTATTGGATATAAGAGTGTGAAACAACTGGACGAATGTTGTGATAATAATATTGCTTTCCCAATTCTCTATTAGGATTTCCGATGCATCTACGTCGTATTTATCTTCTTCCGTTGTATAAGATAATTCGCTTAAATGGTGGTGCTTAAGCAAAATATCAGTTGTAATATTATTGTTAAGCTCTCCTTTTAAAACCGATTCAAACACCATGGCGTTTTGCTCAATGATGTTTATGAAAGGTAGTGAATAGATAATTCGAAAAGTTTTTGATTGGTTTTTATTAAGATGATTCCTTAAAATATTTGCTATATTAAATCCAATAAGAGTTTTTCCAAGCCCAGTTGGAAGGGTAATATAAAATAAATGTGGTAAATTGTTGCCTTTCAATAACTCCAAAAAGTTTTTCTCAACCTCTTCAAAAGCACTCTCCCTTAACATGCTTAAATTACTTCTTGGCAGTTTCTCTTTATAGCTTTTGATAATACTATCTGAAAATGTTGTATAAGGTAGATTGAATTGCCTACGGAGGACTGCATCTTCTTTATCGCTCCCAATAAGTGCAGAAAACATAAGATTGGCAAGAAAATAGTAGCTTATATTTATATCAGTGCTATTTGTGATTTTCCTGAACTCAGACTTGAGTCTATGGCGAACTTCTTTAAAAGATTTATAAAAGTTTAAAATTTCTTCTTTTGAAAAACTTATTTTTGATAAAAATTCTTTGAAAGAGTTAATTGAACCATTTTTCAAATTTGATACTAAGATTGCAAGTTTCCCTTCATTAATGGATTGCAAGAGGTCTTCAAATTCTGAGTCAATTGGATTAACTGAAAGTTCATTCAAAAAATCATCAAGATCTGAGTGATGGTTTGCAACAACTATGTAAGAGAGAATTTTAAGAAAATTTTTAAGTGTCGGGTTGATATCTTTATCAGTGCTATTTAAGTATGCGGTTACAACACCAAAAGAAACAATAGAAGAAAGAAAAGAATGTCTTGTTTTTGATTTATCAACTCTTTCTCCTTTAAGGTAATTTTGAAAATAGTCTGTTGCCTTTCCAAAGTCGTGAAGCAAACCTAAAATATAGCTTACATCACTTATAATGCTCTTTTCGCAAGGAGTATATGGGGACTCTGAAGAGATTGAGTCCCCAACAATCTGATAAGTCAGTTCTGCTACATTTAAAAGGTGGTCTTCAAGAGCTCTACCAGGATGTGAGAAAAGCCCTGATTGGTTTAAAGAAGACGACATTTTCTTTACCTACCCTTGAGTAGCTACCTTTTATCAAAATCTTATTGGCTTCTTCATCGAGCACAACATCAGAGTATTTAATTACGAGTCTTTCGCTGTTCATAGCATGAGGAACTCTTTCTTTCAAAAGCTTCTGACCTTCTTTTTTTGGAAAAACGGTTACTTCGTCAAGCGGAACAACGCTTGAAACTTCAACTTCTTCTTTTGCGATAAGATCCTCTGATTCTTCTTTTCCCACAAAACTAAAATTGCAAAACAGCTCACTTATTCCAAGGTAGGGAATAAAAATGCTTTTATGATTTTGAAGTAGGGAAACAAACTTACTATTAAGTTCTCTATCTAAATTTCTTACATAGATCCTATAGTGAGGAGACTTTATAAATTCTGTTGGAATTTGGGTTCTACCACGCTTTAATGTAAATGTCCTGTCTTTGGTGTTTATGTAATTCAGGCTAAACCGTATTTTACGTATGGGCTCAACAATGGAGATTGCAACCTCAACATTAGATAATGTGTCAAAGAGTTTTTCCTTTTCTATACCAACTATTGCGCCTATTATACCAAGGGTCGCAGTAGGTGGTGGAAAAGGGTAAGTTAAGATAGAGGTATTTGTGTAAAATTTTCGAAAAAGAGCAAGATCCCCAAACACTTCAAAGATTACTGTTTCCATAATCCTAATTAAAATCCGAACTCTTTAACTTCAAAACCTTTATCTATAAGCACCTTTGATAGAGAAGTCTGCTCTCCGTTGTAATTAAACTTAATTAGATCTCCTTCTTTTACCCTTATGAAATCGATATGATCTTTGTATTTTTCAAGTAGGCTTACAAGATTTGTGATATCAACAGAGTAATCCTCTGGGCTACGTAAAGCTTCTTCTTCAACCTTGGTAATTAATTTCAGACCTTTTTCAAGGTCCCCTATGTGAAAGGTTTCATCTTTATAGACCACTTCAAGAAGGAGTCGAGGTTGCTGTGCCTTCGAGGTTGTAAATAAAGTCTTTGTCCCTTCCCACATTCCCTCATACATTAGGTTAATATCATCAAGAGTTAAGTTTATACCTTCAATCTCTGCAACCTTTCCATTAACAAGTCCAGAGAAACAAATCAAAGAATATGGAAGAACATACTTTTCAGTGAATGTTCCTGCTTGTTTTCCTTCGCCACCAGGCATTACAGTTGTTCCTTTTACAAACTCCAATTTTACCCTGTGAAGAGATTTTCCAAACTTAAACTGAACAGGACCAGTTATAGAAAGGTTGTTCTCTTGAGATTCTGTTGTTTCTGAGGTTTCTTCCTTCTTTTTTCCTTTATCTTTATTTTCTATTGCAAAAGTTGAACCAAAAAGACGTAAATCTATACACTCTTCGAGCGCCTTTCTTGGGTCATTTCCGTATTTCTTTATCCTTTCCTTTTTTGATATTCTTTCGCCCTTTTCACCAGATTCTTCAAAAATAAAAATCTCTTTGTTTTTATAATCCTTCAGATAGTCTCTTATGGTACGTTTTAACCTTACGTCAGTTACATAGTTAATCATTGTCTCTTCATCAATCCTTGGCTTGTTTTCGTCGTTTGGATCGCCATTTGGATTTGCAAATGTTACATCGTAGAGAAAAAGGATTTCTCTTCTCTTAATTTCGTTCATTTTTTACCTCCTTATTCAATGATTTTAAAATTTCCCACTTTAAATTCATTCCAACAGTAAAATAAAAGTTCATTTCAGATACATTCATCTTAAACTTATCGCCTGCTTGTAAAAGGTAATAAGAAGCTTCTTCCAAAAAGTCTTTCGCATAAGGAAGGGATTCGTACTCCTCAAGTTTTGCTTGAACCTTTGGAAGTAATTCTTTAAAATCTTTTTCATCCATCTTCAGGCTTTTAAGGTACTTTAAAAATGGTTTGCTTCCTCTTTTGTCCTGCTGTACCTCTAATAAAGTTTGTGTTGCAGCACCTAAGAGAATGAGCCCTTTTTTAAGGGGATCTTCAAGAGCATTTCCAAATTTACTGAAGAAAACATCAAACTTACGCTCTTCCATACTTACCTCCTTTATATCGATTAATCTTAAAACACTTAAAAAGTAATAAACAGTTAGTGCATCAATACTTTTAAATTTAAATATTTCTCGCTCCTTTGTTCCTAACTTTACAAATTCTTCTCTTATCCCTTTCATAAGATAATAAAACAAAAAATCTTTTTCAATTCTTCTTCCTTTGAAAATCTTATCAGTCAAATCCAAAAAATATTTATCAAGATCCGTTTCTTTCTTATTAGAATCGTTTTTAAAGAAAAACTGCCTTATTGTTCCGAAACTAAAATTGTGCTCATATTCAAGCACCTCCTTAAAAGTATCATCAACTTTCTTTTTGGCATCAAATATTTTTCTCAAGCGAGATGGTAATACATCCTGGATTAAAGCAAGAATTTTTTCTGCCTTGTTACTCTTTTCAATGAAGAGAAAATTTAAAGTAAATGTGTCGTCTTTCTCTGCCAGGTTGTATAAAATCTCATCTTCATCGTCTGTTATCCTCATTAAAATTTTGACGCTAATTGCTTTATCTTGTCTTTTCAATATATCTATTAATTCTCCAAAAGACTCTTCGTCTTGAGTAATATTTTGGGGGATGATCCTATACCGTAAACCTTTAACAAAGGTGTATTGCAACTTATTTTCTATAAACTTTTTGCCCTCTTCAAGATCTCTTATGCAATCTTTACATATAGGAAAGTTTTTGTAAGAATATTTTTTATCAAATTTATTTAAAAATCCTTCCTTATCCAAATTAAAGAAGGCGTATGGGAAGACTCCTCCGTAAACCTCTCCCTTTTTACCACAAATACTACATGTCCCATAACCAGAAAAACGAGATTCTTTTGCCTCAACTTGATTTAAAAAGTAATTTACAAACTCATCTTTATCTAAAAGATATAGTTCTTTTTCATTTTCAATGAGAGTAATTGTAATAAGATAATTAGCCTTTTCTTTAGCCTTTTCTTCTATTTGACTTCGTATATTTGATTCTTCTTGGTTAAGGGCATTATAGATACTTTTGAAAAGATCTTTTGAATCATTTTCCTCGCTTGAGGCTCTTTTAAAAAACTTAAGGATTTTGTTTCCAAAGGTATCTTTATCTGTTTTTTGAGCTGTTGGAGAAGGATTTATAGCATTGCCACCAGCGCTTCTATAAAGAGATTTTAGACAAGAATCTTCTTTTAAATCTTCAATATCCACTCCGACAAACTTATAAGAGTTATCATTATCCTTCTTTAAGACAATTTTGAGAAGGTACTGTTTATTTTTATTGTCCTTTCCATAGATATTCATAATCAGTTCTTCAAGTTTTTCGGTGGAGCCTTTATCAACTTGCAATCCGCCACCTCTTACTAATTTGCCAATTTTTGCAATTGATTCGACCATTTTTTCCTCCTTTACTTCCTTATTTTAATTGCTTCTTTCATTCCACACATCCCACATGCCGAAGCCTTCGGAAGATTTTACACCAAGCCCAGCATCGTAGGTTGCATAAATGAGTTCCAAAGAGCCTGTAAGTTTGAAAATACCTGAAAAACACTCGATTACAGTATCTTTGAAATAAACAATCTTTTTATTCTTTTCAAGAGAAAATTTATAAGGTTCAATGGAAATGTGTAGGTTATTTATTTCATCTTCTTTTATAGGCAAGCCCTGTGCCTTCTTTATAATCAAATATTTATTCTGTGCGTTCTGTTCTATAAGTCTATTGAATTCACTTTCAGTAGGGCGATAGTAGTGAGTGGTGCGCTTTCCGTTATTGAAAAAAGTGCTGTAGGCTGTAATGGGGGAAAGTGTGCGTATAAGGACGTTGTCGGTTAAACGAGGAGCTTTAATCACCTCAACTGCAACAAGAAATAAGTTAAAATCGTTTAGAGTAATGCCTGTTTTTCTAAAGGCGTTTGAGCCAAGATCTTCAACGATTTCATAAAGTGGTGAGGAGAAATAGAAGGTGATATATTTGCCAAAATTCAAAGCGTTATTCACCTTTGTCCCTTTTTCGATAATGTTTGAGAAGGTGAAAAGTTTAAATTTTTTACCGTCAATTGGAAAGCCTTCAAGATATAGTTTTTGAGCCATTCCTTCTGAGAATATATTATAGACAAGATAGTGAAGAAGATACCCATAGTGTATAGGAAGGACAATATCGCGCCCCTTCAAATCCTCAAAAGTTAATTTAATTCGCATTAAAACCTCATTTTCATAATTCATTATATACGAATTAATATTCGATTGCAAATTCTAAAAAATTTTACTTCTTTTTTAATTTTATTGCAACAAGTATGAAACCAGTATGGGCAACCATTCTATCAACAGGTCGGGTAGAAAGGGCTTCAACTTTCCAACGCCTCTCTAAAATCTCAAAAGTTCCAAGGTGGTAAAATTCCTTAAGGGAATCAAGTGCATGCTTTGTCTCTGTGATTTGTTGAGTTGTAGGACTATAACTTATCAAAATACCACCAACTTTGAGAGAATCCTTTACATTTTGTAATGCGCGCCACGGTTCTGGCACATCTAAAATAACCCTATCAAACGGTGCATCTTCTTTTTCGATAGGTTCGTTGTATATGTCTTTTCTTCTTATGATAAGATTTTTAGGGATAGTTTTGAAAAAATCATAGACATTTGCAAGAAATACATCAACAAAGTCGCTACGCACTTCATATACGATGAGCTTACCCTTACCGTTAAGGATTTGTAGTAAATATATAGGAAGTGCACCAGCACCTGCACCAACGGTAAATATTCTTAGTCCAGGATAGATATCTCCATGAATTAAAATTGCACCGATATCCTTTGGATAAATGATCTGTGAGACCCTTCTCATATGGACTACATAAAAGGGTGTTCTAACCTTAAAAACTAAAACCTCATCTCCTTTAAGCGATTTAACAAAAGTACCTTCCTTTTTACCTATGATTGAATCATGCTCAAGAATTCCAAAATGAAAATGGGATTTTTCACCCTTCTTGAGTTTAAGAAGAAATATCCTATCTTTTGAATCGATTATCTCAACCAAATCACCATCTTTTAGGATTTTAGCCATTTTCCATATCCTTGGTTAATTTGCAAAACTGACAAATTCCATCTTCGTTTGAGGTTGGCATACCACAGATTTTGCACTCCTTTAATTCAACTTCATCTTTTTTGAATAAAGTGTTATTGCGAAGATATCCGTAATAAAAGGTTCTTTTGACTCCTTTAAATTGAGTATTAATTTCATTTAAAATGTCCTTTGTCTTTGAAAGCGTAACACGACCTATTTTGTAAGGACAAATTTCCTGACTTTATCACTTACTCCTCATTTTTGAGTATTTTTATCTAAAGAACGTAGTATTTATATAGCTGTAATTTTTTGTTTTTTAAAATTGTAGTAGCAATATTTTATCATTTATTGCTTGTTTTTACTTGCATTTTTTAATATTTATGATACAATATGATATGTTTGTAAAAGTTACTAAGTCTGGAAAGCATAAATATGTCTCCATAGTTTCGGCATACAGGGATAAAGAAAAAGGTATCATAAAGCACAAAGTGATCCTTAACCTTGGTAGATTAGATATGATAGAGAACAACCCAATGTTCCAGAGATTGGGTATGCGACTTGCAGAACTATCAAAGTTTAAAGATATGGTTGATCTAAATACTGTAAAAGGTGGAAACATTGTTAATGTTGGATACTCTGTCTACAGTAAGCTCTGGGATAACTATGGATTAAATGAACTACTCAATGAAATGAAAGATAATACTAACATCCAGTTTAACTTAAACACTTCTACCTTCTTAATGGCAGTAGAGCATCTTATGAATCCAAAGAGTAAGCTTGGAACATACAACAATCAATCTCGTTATGTGAACCTTCCTTCTGTAGGATTAAACCACCTCTACCGTTCTCTTGATATCCTATCAGAACATAAAG
>NZ_JBMFSR010000030.1:0-11818 GCF_049967455.1 Caldisericum sp.
CTCGTCTCACTTCGTTCCTCGGATTGACAATTCTTTGGTGTATCTTTGGGAAAGTATCGAGGGTCTTAAAGTTTTTTCAATTTGGTGTACTTGCAAAAAATTAAAAAGTGTGTAATAATATATACCATGATGAAAGATAATATTGAAATAATTTTAAGAAAAAATGGGCTAAAGGTAACGAAACCGAGAGTAGAAATTTACAAGTTTCTTAAGAGTACCTATTCTCACCCAACGGTTGAAGAAATTTTTAGTAATGTTAAACAAACAATGGACAAAATAAGTTATGCAACAGTTTATAATGTGCTCAATGATTTTATTGAAAAGGGACTTGTAAAGGAAGTTTCTACCTCGGAAGATGCAAAAAGGTATGATGGGCATATTGAACCACACGTACATCTAATTTGTAAAGTGTGTGGAAAAATTGAAGACCTTTATATAGATCTTTCAGATGTTGAGAAGGAAATTAAAGAAACCGGCTTTAAGGTTGAGGATATTGCCTTAAATGTTTACGGCATTTGCAAAGATTGCCAAAGTAAAGCCCACCATAGTATAAAAAGTAAATAAGTAGTCTATTAGCGCCTGTAGCTCAACGGATAGAGCAATGGCCTCCGGAGCCATGAATAGGAGTTCAATTCTCCTCAGGCGCGCCAATATTTTTGTGCCCCTGTTTATCAGGGGCTTTTTTGATTGTGCTTTTAAAAATTAAATTTATGCGTAAAATATAAAAACTTATTTTGGGAGGTTTTGATGGATGCCTTTGAAAAGATAAAAAGAAAAACAGTTGAGATAATAAATGAGGACGAATTAAAAGAGCGTCTTGCAAGTGGAAAGAAATTAAGAGTAAAACTTGGTGCAGATCCCACTGCCCCAGATCTTCACCTTGGACATTATGTAGTCCTTCGTAAGTTAAGGGATTTTCAAGAACTTGGACATCAAGTTGTTTTTATTATAGGAGATTTTACTGGGCTTGTTGGTGATCCGTCTGGAAGGTCAAAGACGCGACCACCCCTCTCAAAAGAGCAAATACAAGAAAATGCGAAGACCTATTTTGATCAGGTATTTAAAGTACTTGACAAGGAAAAAACCGAAGTGCGCTTTAACTCTGAATGGTTATCAAAAATAACTTTCGAAGATTGGTTTAGACTATGCGCCAATTTTACCCTTGCAAGGATTCTTGAGCGTGATGACTTCCAAAAACGTTTTTCGCAGGATATTCCCATATTTTTCCATGAATTGTTTTACCCAATAATGCAAGCATACGATTCTTATGCAATTGATGCCGATGTAGAACTTGGAGGAACAGACCAAAAATTTAATCTCATAATGGGAAGGCATCTACTTGAGGTTAAAGGAAAACCTCCTCAGATTGCAATTATTTTGCCAATCTTACGTGGGCTTGACGGAGTTCAAAAGATGAGTAAAAGCCTTGGAAATTATGTAGGGATAACAGAAGATCCAAAGACAATGTTTGGAAAAATTATGTCCATTCCAGATGACCTTATCTCAGAGTACTATTATCTTGTCCTTGATGTTGATGATGAAAAGGCAAAGGAAATAGAAGAAAGTATAAAAGAAGGAAAGGTCAATCCAAGAGACCTTAAACTTGAACTTGCAAAGGGTATTGTTGAAATTTTCCATGGAATTGATGAAGCTCAAAAGGCCTATGATAACTTCATAAAAGTTTTCAGTAAAAGAGAGCTGCCAGATGAGATGCCTGAACTTCATATTGAAGAATTTGTAGAAGATGGTGTTGTTGATATTGTGAATCTTCTTGTGAGCCTAAAAATCCTTCCCTCAAAAAGCGAGGTTAAAAGACTTATTGAGCAAGGCGGATTAAAAATAAATGATGAGAAGATTGAAAATTTTAAAGTAAAGGTAAATAACGGAGACATTTTAAGAGTTGGCAAAAGACAGTTTTTTAAACTCGTATTCTAAAGAAAATTTTAGTGCGATTGTTTTTAAAAACAGGAATTTTTACGCTGCAATTCTTGTTACAATTACGGCAGTTTTAGGTATTTCGAGTTTGTCTTCTGCGTTGCCTAAAATTGCACAGTCTTTTGAAATTGATGATGCCTCTTCGGGACTTATTCTTCTATTTTTTACTCTTCCTGGAATAGTTTTTTCGCCAGTTTTGGGGTTCTTTTCTGATAAGGTTGGAAGAAAAATTATTCTTTCAATTGCACTATTTATTTTTGGGCTTGGCTTTCTTGGTTATTTTGCAAATGATTTTAAAGCGCTTCTCATTATTCGCTTTGTCCAAGGCATTGGTGCATCAACTTTACTATCCCTTAATGTTGCAATCCTTGCTGATACATTTGAAGGGCGTGCCCTAAAATTTGCACTTGGAATGAACGGTGTTGTAACATCAATTGCACTTACTTTATTTCCAATTTTAGGGGGAGTACTTTCAGATATCAATCCAAGAAATCCGTTTTTGCTTTCACTTTTTTCTTTTGTTTCGCTTATTTTACTGCTTTTCCTTCTTGAAGACAGAGCTATAAAAAAGTCAGAAAATGAGATTAAAGTTCCAATAAGAAATGCCGTTAACGATGACCTTATTTTTGTATTTTTAGGTACAACTTTTACCTTCATAGTGCTTTATGGAGCATATCTTAACTATTTTTCATTTTTAGCAAAATATAGGTTTGAAATGTCATCAACTCTTACAGGTGTTTTTATCGGTATTTCTTCTTTTATTTCGGCAATAGTTTCATATAAAATTGAGCGTATTACTGAATTTTTCAGAGACGAAGTTGTATATGTAAGTGGTTTTGTATTTTATGCGTTGTCTATGATACTTTTCTACATTTCAAAAGATTACATTTTTCTTACACTTGGTTCTATGTTTTTCGGTGTTGCGCAGGGCATTAATATAACTCTTACTCCACAACTTCTAAATAAATTTTCAAAAGAGGAATTGAGGGGTTTAATAATGACAGCAAACGGTTCAATGGTAAATTTAGGGCAAACAATTGGACCACTTATATTTAGTTTTGCTTATAGAATGTTTAAATTAAATGGCGTATTTATTTTGGGCTTTCTTGTCTCACTTTTAGGTCTTATTTTAACTTTTAAACTTGCAGTTAAGAACCCTTCAAACCCTTAGCCAGTAGACTTTCTTTACCGATAGTATATCCGATTTTTATAATCTCCTCTTTTTTATCAAAATCAAATATATCAAAGTTTAACGGGATTTGAATTAGGTAATCTGCTTTTGCAAGCTCATCTATGTAGAGGGTGTCAAGCGTTATATCAAGTACCCTTAAAATAATATCAAATGCGTTTCTAAAGTTTTCTTTTCTTCTGAATGTTTGAAGTGGGTTTACATCTACAAGGATTACTTTTTCTGCTCCCATTTCCTTTGCAACATCAACTGGCGCATTACTTAAAATACCTCCATCTGCAAGAAGCATTCCATCTTTTTCTAATGGTTCAAGATATGGTGGAATTGCACCCGTTGCATACATTGCTTCATAAAGTTTTCCTGAATTTAGAGTGATGAGGCGCTCTGTAATAAGATCAACTGCAACGCAAGAAAATGGTATTTTTAAGTCTTTGAATTCTTTGTCTTGAGTTATATCTTTAAAGACTTTTCTTATTTTTCTTCCAGAGTCAAAACCCAACTTTGTAAAAAGAGGTATAAGAGACGTTTGCTGAACTACTGTATTAAGAATTTTGTTTTCCTTTTGTGAATAGAAAAAACTTCTAATTTCGAGAAGTTCATTAAAATCGAGTTTTGAAAGCATATTCTCAAGATCTTTTGCTTCAATCCCAAGTGAATACATTGCACCTATAATACCACCCATTGATGCACCAGTAATAACATCAGGATGAATTCCAATTTCTTCAAGGGCTTTAAGAACTCCAATATGTGCAAGTCCTCTTGCGCCACCACCTGATAAAACTAATCCTAATTTCACATTTACCTCCTAAAACTCTACTGTGAGTCCATCATATGCTGCAATTACTTCAATTCCATATTTATTTGAGAGTGACTCTGCAACTTTCTCAGGATTTGCTCGAAGCATTGTCATTCCGAAGTGAGTCATTATAACCTTTTTAGGGTTTGAGTATTTTATAAACTTTTCAACATCAGAAATTGATAAATGCATTACTCCTTCTTTTTCGGAAAGGCGAACCACATTTAATATTAGATAATCGGAGTCTTTATAGTAATCAAGAAGTTCATTGAAAAATAGCGTATCAACAACAAATGAAACAGTTTTTTCCTCAATTTCAAATCTTATACCGTATGTCTCTGCGGTGTGGTTATGCTTAAAAGAAGTAAATTTTATATCTTTGAATTCAAAAATACCTTTATGTTTTAAGGTAAAAATACCTTCAAGATATGGTTTTAAGAATGGAAGAATTACTCTATTTTCTGAATTGAGCGCTTCGTCTGTTGTAAAAAGAACCCCAGATTTTTTTAAGCCACCTTCTGTTATAGAATCAATAATTATATTTGCATCAGTTGAGTGATCGAGATGAATGTGCGTAAGAATAACTCCATTAACTGTTTCAATTGGAATTTTTGGACGAGCAGAGGCAAGTCTTAAGAGTGTTCCAGGTCCAGGATCCAAAATTAGAGTTGCATTTTTGCTTTTTATAACTGTTCCTGCTGAGTAGCGAAGTTGCTTTGCAACTACAAATCGTGCACCCGCAGTGCCTAAAAATTTTATTAATGCCATGATATAAAAGGGGGCTTAAGCCCCCTCAATATATGAATCCTATATGATCTTTTCAATTGCTTGTTTTACTCTCTTCAAGCCTTCAATAATGTTTTCTTTGGAAGTTGCGTAAGAGAATCTCAAATAGCCTTCACCATATTCACCAAATGCAGTGCCTGAAAGCGTGCAGACGCCTGCTTCATAGAGAAGATAATCTGCAAGTTCTTTTGAGGATTTTCCGACTTTCTTTACGTTAGGGAATGCATAGAATGCTCCCTTTGGCATCTTAACAGAGAATCCAGGGATTTCATTTAAACCTTGAATAATCAAATTTCTTCTTTCCTCGTATTCTTTTCTCATTCTTTCAGGCTCATCTTGTGGGCCACGAAGAGCTTCTATACCTGCCATTTGCACAAATGTTGCAACGCAAGAGAATGAATTTACAGCAACTCTCTTAAGTGCTTCAATTACTTCCTTATTAGCAACAGCATAGCCTAATCTCCAACCTGTCATTGCATAAGTTTTTGAAAATCCATCAAGAATTACTGTCCTTTCTTTCATGTGAGGAAGCGATGCAATACTTACAAATTTTCCTTCGTAAATGATTCTCGAATAAATTTCATCAGAAAGTATCATTATGTCATTTTTCTTTGCAATGTCTGCAATAAATTCAAGGTCTTCATAGGAAAGTATGCCACCTGTTGGGTTCGCAGGTGAGTTAATGACAATGAGTCTTGTTTTTGGAGTTACAAGCTTTTCAAATTCTTTCCTATCAAAGGCAAAGTCATTTTCTTCTCTTATGGGCATTGGTACAGGTTTTGCACCAACAAGCCTTATCGCCGATTCGTAGATTGGATAACCTGGATTTGGATAGATTGCTTCATCTCCCTCGTCAAGTAAGGATAACATCGTTCCAAAAATTACATCCTTACCACCTGGAGTAATGATTACTTCATCTGGTGTTACCTTAATATCTCTCGTCTTTGAAATGTATTCTGCAACTGCCTCTCTTAACTCAAGAATTCCCTGTGTTGGTGAATAATGGGTGTAATTTTCTTTAATTGCTTTAATTCCTGCTTCTTTTACATTTTCTGGGGTGTTAAAATCTGGCTCACCAATTTCGAAGTGAATTACGCTTTTCCCCTGTCGCTCAAGTTCTTTTGCTTTTGCAAGCATTTCAAAGGCAGTTTCAGTACCTGCTCTTTGAATCATCTTTGATATTTTCATTTTCTAAACCTCCATAAAATTTTGTTAAATTTCTTTAACAATTTATTATACAAATTATTGTCTAAATTTCAAACTTTTTTCTTGCCTGCTTTTGGTTCAATAAAAGGCATTTCAATCACTTCAAGTTCAAAGACCCTGTTCCCGTCTTTTATAATTAAACGTGTTCCTAAATCTCTGTACTCTAATTTTACATAACCTAACGCAAGGATTTCATTTCTTACAAACGACATATTACCCGATGTGATATGACCAATTTCATTGCCATCTTTGCTATAAATTTTCATTCCGTGTCGTGGTACTCCACCTGATAGCACCTTAAAACCTGTAAGTTTTCTTTTAATACCCTCTTTTAAGATATTTTCTAAGGCAGATTTACCAATAAAATTTTCCTTATCCATTTTCACTGCAAAATCCTGCCCTGCTTCAAACGGGTTTGTTGTCTCGTCGATATCGTTTCCGTAAAGCCAATAACAGACTTCAAATCTTAGGGTATCTCTTGCTCCAAGTCCCGCAGGTTTAATGCCATATGGTTTGCCTTTTTCAAGTGCTTCATTCCAAATATGAACGATATCAATAGGTTTTGCATAGATTTCAAAACCATCTTCGCCTGTGTATCCTGTTCTTGAAATGAGGACATTAACATTAAAGAGTTTTCCATATGTTGCCTTAAAGTATCCAAGTTTTTCAAGCGGAGTTTCTCCTTCAAAGTAGTTCTTCAAAAATTCTTCTGCTTTAGGTCCTTGTATTGCAACTTCACCGTAGTCATCTGTTTTTCCTTCAATTTCTACATTAAAATTCCCCTTATGGTCGAGTACAAATTTAAGGTCTTTTTCATAGTTTGAAGCGTTTACAACAAGGAGGACAAAGTTTGAGTCAAGATTATACACAAAAAGGTCATCAACTTCTCCCCCATGTTCATAACACATAGGTGTGTATTTTACCCTTCCAAGTTTCATATCAAGGACACTATTTGTAACTAAGTAGTGTGTGAATTTGAGTGCATCGGGACCTTTAATTTCAATTTCACCCATATGGGATACATCAAAGATTCCCAAAGCATTCCTTACTGCAAGGTGCTCTTCTTTTATGCTTGTGTATTTGAGCGGCATTTCAAAGCCTGCAAAGGGCACCATCTGTGCATTTAATTTGAGGTGCTCCTCATAAAGCGGGGTTCGTTTAAGATTTTCCATTTTATCCTCCTTTTAAAATTTCTCCATTTGAAATAACCGTTTCTACATAATTTTGTGCAACTCTGTAAGGAATTTCTTCGTAATGCCCAATATCAAGAATATTTATGTTTGCACGTTTTCCGACTTCCAAGGTACCAACTTCTTTTTCCATGTCAATTGCTTTTGCTGCATTTTTAGTTGAGGCAATTATTGCATCTTCAACGGTCATCTTGAGTTTCATAATTGCAAGCGTAATTATGAAGGGCATTGAAGGGCAAAATGATGTGCCGGGGTTAAAATCTGTGCCCAATGCAACTGTAAGCCCAATATCTTTCATCAATTCGTAATTTGGGTAGGTATCTTTACCAAGGAAAAACATCGTGCAGGGAAGTAGAACTGCTGTAACATTTGCTTCCTTCATTTTTTTAAGCCCCACTTCGTTTGAATGTACAAGATGATCTGCTGAAATTGCCTGTACCGCTGCTGCAACTTCTGCACCACCTGAGTCAGAATACTCATCTGCGTGGATTTTTGGTTTTAAACCCATTTTCTTTCCTTGTGAAAGAATCTTCTTTGCTTGTTCTCTTGTGAATTGTCCCTTTTCGCACCAAACATCATTAAAATCGGCAAGATCATTTTTTGCAATGATTGGTATTATATCTTCAACGACAAGCTCAACGTACTTTTCGTCTCTCATATGATATTCAGGAGGTATTACATGCGCCGCAAGTAGCGTTGATTTAATATTTATTGGAGTGTTTTCTTTGAGATATTTTGCAATTTTAAGCATCTTTATCTCTTCCTCGAGATTTAGCCCATAACCGCTTTTTATTTCAACAGTTGTTGTGCCCCAATCAACAAGGTATGAAAGATGTTTTTTGGTTTCTTCAAGAAGTTCTTCGAATGTCGCCTTTCTTGTATGGCGCACAGTTGAAATTATGCCTGTGTTTTCCTCTTTTAAAATCTTTGATTCTTGTACTCCCTGGTGCCTTAAAATGAATTCTTTTTCCCTTGTGTGAGCAAATATAAGGTGTGTGTGCGGGTCAACGAATCCTGGCATAACGACCTTGTTTGAAGCATCTATTTGGTAAGTGTGTTTCCCGATTCTAACACTTTTTATTACCTCATCCGATTTACCTACGGCAATGATCTTTTTGTCTTTTACTGCAACTGCGCCGTCGTGAATGAGCCCAAGTTTTTTGTCCTTCTCAGTTCCTTCTACTGTTGTGTCTTCAACAAGAGTTAACAACTCTTTTGCATTAAAAATAATAAGGTCTGCTAATTGAGTTTCCAACTTTCCCTCCTTATTCGTAGATTTTCATTTCAATAATACTTTCGGATGTGAGTTTTGGAAATCTTAAATAGAATGCAAGACTATCAAGGGCAGCCTTGAGTGGCATAAGTCCAACAAGTTCGCTTTCAACAACATTTACGCCATATCGCTCTGCTTCCATTTTTACAATCTCAAAAACCCTATAAAGGGGTGCCTTTTTATAATTCAAAACATTCATAGAAACCTGAGCCATTCCCTTTTCTTCTATATACATTCCTTTTGCCTGTATAAATCTTAAACCACCAGAACTTTCCCTTATGGATTTTGCAATTTTTTCTGCAATATTTACATCTTTCGTATTAAGGTATATATTGTAAGCGATGAGAAATTCTCTTGCACCAACTGCAACAACACCTGCAGTCGGATGCACTTCATTTGGACCAAAATCAGGTGCCCAATTTGGATCCTTAATCTTTTCAAAAAAGCCTTCAAATTCACCTTGCCTTATATTGGGAAGTGTTTTTCGTTCTTCTTTTGTTGCAGATTCCGCGTACAGATACACTGGCACTTTAAGTTCTTCTCCGATACGCTTTGCAAGTGTTTTACTTAACTCAACTGTTTCTTCCATTGTTATGCCTTTAATCGGCACAAATGGAATTACATCAACTGCTCCCATTCTTGGATGTGTGCCCTTATGATGCCGTAAGTCGATGAGTTCGACTGCACTTTTTGCAACAGAGAATGCGCCTTCAAGTACATTTGACCTATCTCCCACAAATGTTATAACTGTGCGGTTATGATCTGAATCCGACGAAACATCTAAAACTTTTACACCTGTTTTTTTGAGATTTTCAATGATTTGATTTATAACATCTTGATTTCTTCCTTCACTGACATTTGGAATGCATTCAATTATTTCGTTCATATTTCACCTCATTTTATATTTTACCATTCTTAGGTTTAATAGTCAATTAAAATGAAGAAAAATCTTCCCTTACTTTTAACAATCAATGCAAACAATTAGGCATTTAAATTAGCTTTTTGAAAATTAAGCAATAATGAGTATAATATTAATACATGGAGGCTTAAAGAGTTGGGTAAGAAGAGCATTGAAAAGGCAATCGAGGATGTGCTAAGGTCAAGAAAAATAAAGTATGACAAAATCAAGGAAGAAGGTCTTAATCAGTTTGTTGTCCATAACATTGGCGAGGAGATGAATATTGTTCAAGTTGATGATTTTGTCTCAGTAAAGATATCTTTGCTTGAAGAGGATGATGTTAAAAAACTTGCAAATATTCTTTACAGGCTTGGCTGGACTTATAAAAATTTCACCTACTCAAAAAAGAAGATTGAACGAATGACACTTTTTACGATAGATATTTATCCTTATGCCGACCAAACCTTTGAAAGTACAATTGATGACTTGAATACATATTTTAGAAGTATCAATCTTTCAAAATATCCTGTACAGAGCATTGAGCAATCCCCAAAGGAGTTTTTTCTAAACGAATATAAGAGTTTTCTACAAGTTCCAGAGAGTGAAAGAATTAATGCCCTTGAATCAATTCTTCAAATAAAGGAAAGATATTTTAGAAATGTTCGTTCACTTAAAACAATCAAAGAAAGGCTTGTTGAACTTAAGGAGTTTGCAATTGAGAATTCTGACGATGTCGATCTTGAAGAATTTTTCCTCCTTGACTTTGCAGCACTTTTTAGAGTGCTTGAATTGGGGCTTTTAAAGATGAGTTTGAAGGATTTCTTCGATAATTTTAGAGGAGAAATAAGAAAATGAAGATAAGTTTTATTGGTACAGGTACAATGGCAACTGCAATGATCAAGTCTATTATTGATGCAGGAATATTTGTACCACAAGATATTATGGGAAGTTTTCATAGAGAAAAGAAAGCCCAAGAGGTTAAAGAGGCTCTTCATATAAACACAACCACATCAAACACTGAGGCCGTTAAATTCGGAGATATAGTTGTGCTTTCCGTGAAGCCTCAGATTTTTGAGTCTGTTGCAAATGAAGTTAAAGATTACATTAGGGATACCCAGCTTATAATTTCGATAATGGCGGGAATTGATGTTGAAACTCTACAAAGAAATCTTCTTCACAAAAAAGTGGTTCGTTGTATGCCAAATACGCCTGCTCAGATAAGACAGGGTATGACTGTATGGACTGCTACAAAAGAGGTAGAGGATTCTGAAAAAGATGTTGTTAAACAGATTTTAACTTCAATGGGAAGCGAGATGTATGTGGAGAATGAAGTTTATGTGGATATGGCAACCGCACTTTCAGGTACAGGGCCAGCATATGTGTTTCTCTTTTTGGAATCTCTTGTAAATGCGGGAGTGCATCTTGGTTTCTCAAGGCGAGATGCAATGGAACTTGTATATAAAACAACTCTTGGGTCAGTGTTGTTTGCAATGCAGTCGGGAAAGCATACAGCAGAATTGAGGGATATGGTTACTTCTCCTGGAGGGACAACTGCTGATGCGCTTTATGAACTTGAAAAAGGGGGTTTTAGAACTGTTTTAGAAAAAGCGGTTTATTCGGCATACAAGAGGACTCTTTATCTAAAAGAGATTAACAAAAAGAAAGGGGGTTAAAAATGATTGAGTACGAAGTTAAACTTACAGCCTCACGAAAGATTCTCGAGAAGATTGAGGCTGAGATGGACTTTTTAAGTTGGTCAGTTACACGTCTTCCCCCAAAGAAGCTCATAAGCCATTATTATGACACAGATGATCTCAAACTTCTTTTCAAGAATCTTGCTTTTCGTTTGCGTGAAGAGGGTTCAAAAAAGACGCTCACATTAAAATCAAATGGGACATTTAATGCAGGAGTTTATGTAAGAGAAGAGAAAGAAATTGAGCTTGATCATGAGGATTTTTTGTCTAAAAGTTTTTTGAAAAGAAATTTTCCTGAAGTTTACGAAATTGTAAAAGATGACGAATTAAGGGAAGTAATTGAGATCGTGAATGAAAGGCATCCTATAGTTTTAAAGAAGAACAATGCTGAACTTGAACTTGATCTTGACTATTTGAATTTTGTAAAAGGCAGAAGGAAAGCAGAGTATTATGAAGTAGAGATTGAGTTAAAGAAGGGTTGTAGTGAAGATTTAATTGAATGTGCATCACTTCTTCAAAAACAATTTGATCTCAAGCAGGCATCTGCTTCAAAATATGAGTTAGGTTTGCGCTGCTTTAATGCAATCCCGGTACCATAAATTATTTAGGAATATAAGCTTTACTATAGGGGGCTTAAGCATCGCCCCTCTTTTTGATTTAATCACTTTTAACCATTCTTTAATAGGAAGGTTACTTTTTCAAAACTAATCCCAAAGTCAAAAAACTTTTGGGTAGAATCTACTTAGTACCTCCTATTTAGAGGTGGACTTTCGATTCTCCCCCTAACTACCCCTAAAAGGTGGAGATTTCTCAGTCGCTTTCGCTCCTTCGAAATGACAATCGATGGAAGA
>NZ_JBMFSR010000031.1:0-11071 GCF_049967455.1 Caldisericum sp.
TCAGAATAAACATAACCAGTCATTTCGAACGAAGTGAGAAATCTCCTCCTTTGGGGAAGTTGGAAGGGGGATGTGCCCTCTTCCAATGATTGTCATTTCGAAGGAGCGCAAGCGACTGAGAAATCTCCTCCTTTTGGGGGATTAGATGCAGAGAATTGTAAATCCTGCCTTTAAATTTGAACTCATCCATAAACTCCGTTAAAAATTTCTTATTGGTAGTTTTTGGGAGAGATTGAAGCAAAAAAGTTTTCTTTGATGAATTCAAATAAAAAATCTTCATTTGGTAATAATTTTTATGCAATTTTGTTATAGAATAAAATTTTAAAAAAACTTCCATTTTTATAAAATTTGTAAAATCAAATAAATTTTTTTGATTTATTTTTATAAATTGTATAATTTTGGTAAGATGGCAAATTTAAAAGGAGTTGTAATAAGGGAGTTTGAAAGCGCCGGTAAAAAGTGCATTACGCTATCTACTGATAGTGGTGTATTTAATATTGTTTTTGAAAAGCCTGCCCAATTGTGGGGTGTAAAGAAATTGAGCTTTGTAAACCTAAAAGAAGAACGTGGAGCTCTTCGTAAAACATTTTTATTCACTGATGATTCTTTTGTCTCATTTTATCCTGGTTTTCTTGTTCAACCTGAAGAAATTGAAGAGGATTCTTTATCAACCTTATCCAAGATTTTTAATGGTGCTTCTCTTAAAGAATCTTTTGAAGGCGAAATCTTTTATGCGGTTAGAGGTATTAAAGAGAGCAATCGTTTTAAAACCCTTGTTGAGAGATTTCCAAAAGATATAAAGGCTAAATTCAGTTTCTATCCATACATTTTTGATACAACTTTCGGATTTTTCGTTAAGGATGCGCTTTTCTTTGGGAGATTTCCTGTTGTTTTTGAAGATAATTTTACAAAAGGCATAGTACAGGCTATTTCCTCTAAGTTTGAAGAGTATTTGGTAATGAGTAGCGTTGGTACTTTTGAAGAAAAAAAGATCTCTCTTTTAGATAAGAAGCAAGTTTTCTTAAAAAGAAACGAGTTTGCAAACCTTGTTTATTCATTCTTTAAAGTTATTGGAAACAATTATGACAAAACAAATCCAAACATGCTCGATTATGCTTACCTTTTTGACCATAGGGACATCTTTGAAGCGCCTATTAACGATTTTCTCAAGGAATTTAGAAGTGTTCGCAAACATATTAAAAAGCTTCTTGAATCAAGGCTTGAGGATATTGAGACAACACGGATTTACAATGCAGAGTCTGACGACTTTGCATTTAAGGCTTATATTAAGGATAATGAATTAAATCTTGACAGAGGCACTCCTTGTATGCTTTTTGAAAGACCCCCTCTTAATATGAGGATTTTTGGTATCGTTAAATCAATTGACTTTAATACAATATCAGGCGCAGTTGACTACAAGACTGTATCTCCTGAGTTTATTACACCGCTTAAAACCGTTAAGCAAGAAGTAAGGGGAATAATTAATATTACAAAAGCTACTGATACTTTAAAGGATTTTCTTATAAATGGTAAATTTTTACCTCATATTGATAAACTTTTTGACAATCCTGTAGACCTAATTGCAGATCAACCTGTATTTGCTGTTATAAAAGGTAGTTTTGGAACTGGTAAAAAACACATTATTGGGGAATTTTTGCAAAAATATCCAGGAGCAAAAATAATAATTTTTTCCAAAGGTTTCTATAAATCTCTTAAAGAAGTTTTTGGAAATCTTGTTGAGAAGAGTGTTGAAAATCTCGAAGGGGTGTATGATTATATTTTTTATTTTGATAGACATATTGATAAAAACACTATCTTAAATCTTGCACCATTCACGAAAAATATAATTGTATTTACTTATGATGAAACAGTACCATACGAAAATCTTCTTGAAGAAAGCAGAGTTTTTAGACTCAAAAAGGTTTTTGGCTTTGATAAATTCATTCATAAGTTTGTCTTAAGGTTCTACGCTTTGAATTCAGAGGCAACTTCAGATGTTTCAGAGATTAAAATTCTCAATAAAGAAAACATAGAAAGTGAGTTTATACCAATTGTGAATCCAGAAAAAGTTGTTCAGTTTGTTCAAGTTAAAGGTGCAGTTGAATTTGAAAGAAACAAACTTAACAAAAATGAGGCGAATTTCACAACGACTCTTATTGTTCAATTCCTGAAGGGTGGGGTAGATCGTTCATCTATTGAGGTAATTGTGCCTTATGAGAGACAAAAGGCATATATAATTGATCAATTGAAAACTAATCAAGTTGAAGGTGTGAGAGTTTCTCTTGTGGAGGAAGCAATTCAATCTTCAATTGTTGTAATAAATTTTGTGGATGTTGAAAGCCTTCCGAATGTTTTTGAGGACAAATTTAATCTTGCATTCGCTATAACAAGGGCACGAAGCAAAGTCATTTTTGTGGGTTCGCCTGCTCTTCCTAAAAAGGAAAAGTTCCTATCCTAAAATTTTTCTTTTCAGGTAAATTAATGGTATTTGTGGATTGTTAAATAGCAACTTTATACCTGTAATAGCGGGTTTATCCATAAATCCGTATTGTATCAAAATTTGAGATATCCTTTTGCTGTTTAGATTTTTTATTATTTGGTCTTTATCCTCATCAGTTAGTGAGATGTAAACATCTCTTAGAAAAATCTCTCTTTTAAACTCGGTTATTAATGCCTTTTTTGAGCGACTATCATAAGTTTCGAGAATTTTAAAGAAATTATTGCTATTATCTTTAAATGCTTCGATTATTGTTTCACTTAGAATATTCCCAGCAATAAATCCTGTAAGAAGACCACCTCCTGAGAATGGCTTAACCTGTCTTGCAGCATCACCAACAAAAAGAATATTTTTGTATGCGATTTTTTTGGGAATTCCTATAGGGATACTCCAAACAACTGGTTTTCCTGAAATTTTTGCATTTGAAAGTAAACTCCAGTTTTTAAAAAGCATGTCTAATTTATCAAGAAGGTTTTTTCCAATATTATCGCCAAAACCTACACGGGCACTTTCATCACTTGTTGGAATAATCCAAGCAAACCAATTGTTGGCAATATGATTATTCATATAGATATACGCAATTTCAGTATCGTTAAGCGAAATTTTTGTATCTACCTGGACTGTGTAAATAGTTTCTCCATCAATTTCTACATTGAGCATCTTTTGAATTGCTGATGTTGCACCTGTAGCAACTACAATAACCTTGGTATTAAAAATATTCCCATTTGTAAGTGTAATAAAGGAATCTCCGTTTTTTGTGTCTATGTTTTCAATGTGTGCATTGTAAAAGAATTTTGCACCATTCTCTTTTGCTTTGCTTTCCATAAAGATATCAAAGTTACTTCTGTCTATAACTGCAGCGTAAGGAACATCTCTTTTGAATTGAAAATCGTTTTCTTTACAAGAGAAAACCTTAGCTCCCTTTATATAGTTTATGATAAGCGATTTATCTAAATTTGTAAGTTCAAGAAACTCTATTGGGACAAGTCCTGAACAGTGGTTTGGAAATCCAATTTTTGTTTTTGCCTCAATTACCGCAACGGAAAGTCCTGCTTTTGCGAGGTTGCTTGCAACATTACATCCAATAGGTCCGCCGCCAATAACGATTACATCGAACTTTTCCACAATCAGATTATACTACAAATATTTTTAAATTGAGTGTGGAAAACTTACATTCTATTGGAGTGAATACTTCTCATGAGTTTCTTCTCCGATATTGAAGAAAACTTATCATTTCTGAAATCTACTCCCTTTCAGGGGGAGTTAGAGGGGGAATATGTCCTCTTCCAATAATTGTCATTTCGAAGGAGCGTAAGCGACTGAGAAATCTCCTCCTTTTTGGGGAAGTTGTAAGGAGGACTTTTACCTCTCCGATGTAAACAGATAAGGTATCTCGCTTCGCTCGATATGACAATTATTTTGAGGGGGCACAACACCGCCCCCTAAATACTTTCACGACTAATAATTTTTGCTTTTAGGAAAAGAGAAAAAGGTCTATTCGAGGCTTAAATAGAATTAAAAACTGGCAGAAGAAAATCTTCTGCCAGTACATAAAACAAATAAATCTTTAAGGTGCTGGATAAGTTATCGTTATCGTCTTGGTTGTTCCATCCCATTCGACCTTTGCACCAAGAGATTCTGCAACAAACCTAAGAGGTAGCATAGTCCTTCCATTAATTATCTCTGGCATTACCTTATGATTAGTATCATCTATCCACTTTGTTACACCATTTACCTTCGCCTGTGGTTTACCAATCCATAACTCAATAGTAGTTGTACCTAATTCAATGGTAACTTTCCTCGTAGCCCCATCCCAAGATATGGAGCCACCAATTGCTTCAACAATAGCCCTTATCGGAACAAGTGTACGAGAATTCTTAATAACTGGTGGGGAATCAAGTGTTCCTGGAACACCATTAACTGTAAATGTAGATGATCCAATCTGCAATGTTATGACCGTGGATGTTTTAAGATAAACAGTTCTTGTAAGTTGACTAGATATTCCATATTTATTTGTTGAAACAATTGTTATTGTATTGGCACCTTCTCTTAAAATTATGCTGTAAGCAAATCGACCATCGCTTCCAACACTTACTTTAGTATTATTAATTGTAACTATGCAACCTGGGTCAGTCTTTCCTGTGATATAGAAACTTGAATCTTTGACTGTAGTTCCATTTTCAAAATCAACAGTGAGAGTTGGCGGCGCAGGGTTGTAAACTGATAGCGTAACTGGATTACTTTCTGTTCTTATGATACCTAATTTACTATTGTAGAAAGTAACATCTGTTGGTACTATATTTGTGTCACCTTCAGAAACTCCTGTAAACGTAATTCTTATTAGGCTTCCTGAGGCAGACACACCACTAACTTTACCAACAAGAGAGTACCCCACAATAATTGTGCCCGCCTTATCGTGATTCTCCAAGAAAACTGCGTTTGCTCCAAGGTTAAAGACAGGTTCAACTTTCGAAACTTTTAGTTTTGTATTGTCGTATGAAATTGTAATTGCCAATCCATAGAGATCCTCTGCTTTATCAATTGAGAGATCGATCGTTCCAGTATTCCCAAGTGGCACTTTATCTCCTATAAAACTAACCTTAACCGGTGGAATTTCTGGTGTAAAGATAGAAATTGTAATAGATTTTGATAGATTGGTGGAACCATTAGAGGTAAAAGTCAGAGTAACTTCGCCACCTTCTTCAGGAGCTGCACTTAAAGGAACGGCTACTGAAACTGGTAAAAGTACCGCTTCATTAGACTTCACAGAAATATTATTTGTATTGATAACAAAGGTCCAAGAAGACGGAAGATGGTTTTCAACTTTCAATGAGTAAGAGTCATCAGAGCTTCCGGTATTCTTAATCACTATATTAAAATTGAAACTATCTCCTGCTTTGGCTTTGACATTTGACAATGAACTCCTAACAGTAAAATCATATTTTGGAAGCTCAGGAGCAGTAAAAGAAAGGATTCTTACAACATTATGGAAGCAATCAGCAACAAGAATTCTGCCATCTTTGGTAAAGCTTAGCATTGCAGGCTCATAAAATTCTCTTTCAGTTGACCAAATAAGATCAAATGTATCTCCCTTAAATGCTTGGAGTCTTCCATTTTCAGTATCTGAAACTATTATATTTCCCGAATTATCGACTATAATGCCGTAAGGAACCCAGAATTTACCTTTTCCTCTTCCTCCACCGCCAAAAGAACCTTTAAGTTTTTGAGAGGAATCATATACATATACTTTGTTATCATCGGTTGTTGTAATGTAGAAATTACCATTCTTATCAATATAAAGGCCAACTGGAGCATGTGCTGGTGCAAACTGACCCAATAAAGTACCATCAGGCTTAAAACCTACAATAGATTGAGTTCCGTTACTTGCTGCCCAAACATTACCTGAGAAATCAACCGCAACACCAAAAACATTCGAAACTTTCCCTGCACCAATTTTCGCTACGAAATTGAAGTTTTCGTCGAACTTGGCAATAAAATCTCCAAGTCCTACATAAATGCTTCCATTGTGGTCAGATGCAATACCTCCAATTGCCTTAAATGGCTCTTTGTCGCTTATTCCTTTTATTGACTTAATGAATTTTCCATCGGGGGTAAATATATCAACTTCGCCTACATCGTTAAAATTGGTCCAACTTGTAACCCAAATGTTTCCTTTTGAATCTTCGCAAGCAGCCCAAGGGTTAATAAGTCTTCCTTTGGCATATTCGCTAAAGTCAATTTTACTTACAAAATTTCCTTTAGAGTCAAACTGTGTAAGTCTTATCCCAACAGGATAACCAAATGGATTTCCAGGGCTGTAGAAATAGCCAGAGTCAATTACAAATACATTGCCATTATCGTCAACTGCGAAACCGCCAGGAGTAAAGAAGGTTCCGTTCGGCTGTGGGATTTTTGTTGCATTGTCACCAAATTTCATAAGGAATTTACCGTTTGGATCAAATTTCTGAACGCAAGCATGTTTTTTATTTCCTAATCCTCTGTCTAATACATAAATATTTCCTTGCTTATCAACAGAAACATCAAATGGATATACAAACTGACCATCATTAGTCCCAGCACTTCCAAACTTCAACAAAGTCTTTCCAGTACCGTCAAGCTTAAAAACAACTGAAGAACGCATATCAACTACATATAGATTGTTCGAAGAATCTACACACATTCCACCGGGCGCAACAACGTCTGTTTGAAGAATTGTTTTGAAATTGCCATTGGTGTCAAATACTTCAATCCTCCCATTCAATTGATCAGAAACATATACATTTCCAAGAGAATCTACTGCAATACCAGAAGGACCATTAAACTGACCATTCCCAGAACCTTCAGATCCTGCATTAAAAATCCATTTTCCGTTTTTGTCAAATTTTGCAAAGTAGTTATTAAAGAAGTCTGCAATGTAAAAATTACCATCTTTATCGACTGCAACATCAGCAGGATATTGGAGTCTTCCTCCACCATATCCTAAATCACCAAATGTTAGGATATTGTATAGATTTTTGTCGAGAACATGAACTCTACCATAGCTTGTATCAAGGACAACAAGGTTCCCATCAGGAGTAAATGTCATTCCTTGCATTGGAAAAGAAAGATCGCTTTTGTAATCACTTTCATATGTATTTGCGGTATGAAGCGTAAAAGCACCAATATAATCATCAGGGAGAATACCAACAAGTCCAACCTGATACAGAGGTTTTGTATCTGCTTTAGTAATAGTTGAGAATGATATACTTGTAAAGAGTAATGCAATAGTTATTAACAAGGAAAATGTCCTCTTCATTGTCCTCACCCCTTCCTATGGGTATGTCTCCCCAAAATGGGAGAGCAATATTACTAAATCTTTTCCATCAATAACTCCATCCATGTTAAAATCGGCAAGAGGTAAATAATTTGAATCCTTTGGTTCACTTCCAAATGCCTGTTTAAAAAGTGCAAGATCTACATCATCAACCTTTTTATCCCTATTAAGATCCCATGGGTTTTCGGCTTTGTTTATTGTAATTTGCGTTGGAACAAATACCGATAGGATGCCATTATTGTTTATGCCAGTTACACTGGATTCCTTGAAACCTACATTCGTTGTGCCTGGAACTTTTCCTCTCAATGTAAATGAGACCAAACTTGAGTTTCCCTTCAATTCATGACCTTGCTTAAATTTAATGTTCACAAAAATTTCGCCCGTAAGATTATCAACCTTTAAAGAATAAGTATCGACATCATCAGGTTTTAAAGAACTGCTGAGTGCAACATTTTCTGCCTTTACAATATTGGCATTGAAATATACTATTGTATTGACAGAAGATATCGCATCGCTTAAAGAAACACTTAAAGTAGCATTCGAAGTTTCCTCCTGAGCTATTGATCGTTTATCAAGTGAAACTGAGCAAGTGTTTTGAGGTGCATTCTGAATCTCAAAATTACCTTCAACAGTTGCGGTATCTTCAATTATAGGGTTTTGTTGATCATTATTAGATTCCACAACCGCAACTTGCCACACATATGTCCCATTCTTTAAGAAATAATTTCCGTAAATATCTCTTCCATCCCAAGTAAATTTATAATGTCCAAGGAAAAGTAAAGATTTATTGTAGATTACCCCAATAGTATTTCCGTAAAGATCTTTTATTCTTATTTCGACCTGGTCTATGATATTTGAACTCTCAGGTCTTTCGTTAGGCTCAGTTGGAGGTATCACAGAACCCGATCCAAAAGCAAAGTTAAAATCAATTGTGTTGCTTCCAATCTTAAGAACATTTGAAGAAGCACTAACATCATAAAGTTTTTCCGGAATTTCAACATCGCCATTCCAGATTATAAATGGCACATGCAACTTTGTCTGTCCATTATCAAACCAAATAACTCCCTCATGTGGGCCTTTTGAAAGTTTTGTATTATCAACCGAGAAGGTGATTTTAATCGTAGAAGACTCGTAAGAAGCAACTGTAACTTTTGCTGGATCTATATTTACAGTTAATCCAGAAGAATTGCCAAGAGTAAATTCTGAAGAAACTGAGAACGTTTGGCTTGATCCACTCACATTTTTAATAGTTAGGGTAACAGGGGCAAGCGAATCTGTCTTCATTAAAATATCATACGGCTTAATAACTGCAGGAGTATTTATTGCATTTGCAATATTTACCCGACCGGATCCTTGTAAAAGCCATGTTATAGTTTCATTATTTTGATAGTTCTTGAGTATAACTGCTGTGTTCATTAGTGCGGCCTTTATATCTTCAGAAGCAAAACCAGGATGTGCCTGTTTAAAAAGAGCAATTGCTCCTGCGACATGTGGTGCTGCCATTGAGGTACCATTCCAACTTGCATATGCACCACCAGGAATTGTAGAATATATTGCAACACCAGGTGCTGCAATTTCTGGCTTAAAGTAAAAATCAGCCGCAGGACCCATAGAACTAAACGAAGCAATTGTACCAAGACCTGAGATATCACTAAATTTAATTTTCAATCCTTTATTTACAAGATCTTTAAGGAAGAGACCATCACTTTGAGTTACAAAAATTGCAGGGATATACTCTTTTTTTTCATCACCTGGAGATACATTAAAGGTAGGCGAAACAATACCAGGCATATTGTTATAAATTATGACACCAACCGCTCCTGCTTCTTTAGCATTTAAGTCCTTATCTCTAAAATAAATTGCATTTGGACCAATTGGACCACGAGATATGAGGGCAATTTTACCTTTAACATTCACTCCTTCAAAATCGGAAGTTCTTCCATAGCCACATGGAACTACTTCAAATTCTTGATCTTTTGGGAAAGCAGGAGAAAGATCAGCATAATTTCCAAGAATCAAACCTTGGCCTGAGGGAACATTAGGAGAAATTATGTTTATTGCAGGATGAACACCATCATCTGATGCTGCAACTGAAAGCACTTTCCTTGCACCCGATGGAGCTCCTAAAGGATATGGTTTTGTTTGACATCTTGCTCCCTGATTGCCGGCTGAAATTGAAGATAGAACCCCAGCGTCGGCTGCAGTATCAAATGCTTTATTTTCAGGATCTTCAGGGTCAGAGGTACCAAGACTTCCCGAACCAAAAGAAAGATTCGCAACATTCGCTCCATCCTTTACTGCCCTTTCAATTCCCGCAATAATATTCTCAGTAGATGCATTTCTGCTACCACCTGCAACGATCTTATATGCAAGAATTTTTGCTTTAGGCGCCACACCCTTTATTTTACCATCTGCCGCTGCAATACCTGCAACATGTGTTCCATGCCCATTTAAATCCATAGGGTCTGGATCTTTATCACCAAAATCATACCCGCCGATAACTTTGTAATTTGGTCCAAATCCCCCGCCCAAATCTGGATGAGTGTAGTCAACACCTGTATCAATTATGGCAATAACTATACCAGTGCCATCAACAGGGTTTCCTTTTGCATCTTTTATTTGTTGTGAAACGGTATTTGCACCTATCACAGAATTACTCACATCGTCAGAAATTGTGTAGGTTCTGCCTGGATAGATCTTTTTAACAAGGTCTAATTGTGAAATTTTCTTGAGATCTATACCTCTTATGGAAAGAGCAAAACCATTGTAGGTATACTGGTATCTATATCCAAGTTTAGCGTCAGGTGAGATGGTCTTAATCTGTCTGAATAGTTCAAGCTGTTTCTCGGTAAGCATTTTTTCATAATCATTAGCAGAAATACTCCTTCCAAAAGACAAAAGTGTTGAATCACCTTTTTCCTTCAAGGAATAGGTAATTACAGGATCATCTTTTAATTCCACAATTACATTCACATAGTCGTTTGTTGTGAGCTGTGTTTGGTTAAAACTCTTTGACAACTTTGAAGCTTCAACTGCATTAACTGGAGCAGAAGAAAAACTCATCAAGGATGATAATAGCAACAGAACTAATACAGTCACTAATACTTTCTTTTGTAATTCCATAATGCCTCCTTTCTTCACTTTGAGTACATTATATCTATAGAAAAATTTTATTAAATTTTATTCAAGTCAATATCAAAAGATTGCTTTAGTTTAAAACTTTACATGGCTAATCTCATTTAAAAGAACCAAAAATCCTTAAGCAAAACAAATATAAAATAAGAAAAGTCATTTTCTAAAGATTAGATTCAAGATTAGAGTTAGTAAAAGGCTAATTAAAATTGAAGTTGTGATGGGAAAGTAGAACTCAAAATTATCACGTTTAACGTAAATATCACCTGGAAGTCGAAACTTCCAATTTTCAAAAAGCATAACAATAAGCCCAAATATGATAAGCAAGACACCCATTAATACAAGCACTTTCCACATTTTCATACTATATTATACAAATTATCAAACAATGATTAAATATCCTTTAAGATATCTTTTAAGTACACTTTATTTTGAGGAATTTACAAGAAAGTATTTTAAATCTTTTCATTAAATTCTAAGCAAAAAGATTTTAGATTTTGGAGTGGTTAAAAAAACAGCACATTTATAATCAAACTGAGGAGATTCCTCGCCTTCGGCTTCGGAACGACAAATGAAAATTGGCTTCAGAATGACAAATAAAAGTGATAAGTTATTCTTTTTGTTTTTTA
>NZ_JBMFSR010000032.1:0-10864 GCF_049967455.1 Caldisericum sp.
GTTTTGGGGGAGTATTGAGGAAGGGGGTTGTTGCCCCCTCAAAATATTGAGATTTCTCAGTCGCTTGCGCTCCTTCGAAATGACAATTATTGGAAAAAGGCAAATCCCCCATCAACCGTTAGAAAGGGAAGATGATCCCCATTTTAACTCTCTCGATTTTGAACTATTAAAAGAGTATGCAGAGGGATACGAACTTATAGCAATTGACGAGGCACAGTATATAAAAAACATAGGCAATTCTATTAAAATGATGCTTGATAATATCCCATCGCTTAAAACAATATTGACTGGTTCGTCTTCGTTTAATTTGATAGGACAAGTTGGAGAGCCGCTAAATGGAAGAAAAATAACTCTCGAAATGTTTCCAATTGCGCAGATGGAATTTGCAAAACTTATGAACCGATATGAATTAAAAGAAAAATTAGAGTATTTTCTAATATATGGAGAATATCCCGCTTATAACCTCAAAAAATAACAGCGAAAAAATGGAAATCATTCATGAAATTGTCGATTAATATTTACTCAAAGATATCCTCATATTTGAAAAAGTAGCAAAGTGCTTCTTGACCTTCTTAAGCTCCTTGCATCCCAAATCGAAAAGGAGGTTTCTTTAAACGAAATATCACAACATGTTCTTATTGATGTTAAGACAGTAAAAAGATATATCGATTTACTGGTTAAATCGTATGTTATTTTTCCTCTTACTCCGTTTTCAAAAAATCTAAGAAGCGAGATTAGTGGTAAAAACAAGTATTACTTTTACGACACTGGGGTAAGAAATGGAATAATAAATAACTTTAACAGATTAGATTCAAGGAATGATGTTGGCGCTCTCTTGGAGAACTGTATAATAGCAGAGAGACTGAAAAAAACAAAAATACATGAGAACTTTTACAAATTTGTACTTCTGGAGAACATACACCAAGGGAAAATTGACCTAATAAAAGAATCTCAAGGGAGAAATACCTGTTAGATAGTAATTTTGAACTTGCAAAAATTTGGTTTAGCATCTATAATATGCTGTAAGGAGGCTTGATAGTATGAATACAGTAAGACATGTAAAAATTGTATCAAAAAAGCCTTTCTGGAACATTGATAAGGCGCATGATTGCAGAGCATGTCAAACTCCATGCAAATCTGCATGCAAAACAAGTGTAACCGTTGGAAATCAGGTTTGTGAAATAAAGAAACCTGTTAAAAGGTGGATCTGGTAGTATAAATGTTTGATAAATCTTTAGTACATCTTTTCCCCTTTAATGGGGAATTTTTTGCTGTTGATGTAAATTCTGGAAGCCTCTTAAATTTAGATGATGCAACTTATTTTTATTTAGAGAAACTCGAAGAAACAGATTCAAAGGAAGAGGCTTTTAATTTAACTAAAGAAAAATATGGTAAAGAAATTGCACAGGAGATACAAGAAGAAGTCAATGAACTTATAAAAGACGGGATTCTTTTTTCAAAACCTCCCAAGTACTTTGAGTCTAACCTCATATTGAAATCAATGTGTCTTAATGTTGCACACTCCTGTAATTTTGGATGTCTCTACTGCTTTGCAAAAAAAGGGAATTACGGTGGATCTGATGCTCTTATGAGTTTTGATGTTGCAAAGGCCGCAATTGACTATCTTGCAAAAAATTCACCTGGACGTGAGGCACTTGAAGTCGATTTCTTTGGCGGAGAGCCTCTTCTCAATTTTGAAGTGGTAAAGAAAACAATAGAATACGCCAAGGAAACTTATAAAGACAAAAATTGGAGATTCACAATAACAACAAATGGAAGTCTTCTTTCCGATGAGATTGAGAACTTCCTTTTTGATAATGATGTGAGTATTGTATTAAGCCTCGATGGTGATAAATCTGTAAACGACAAATACAGAGTGTTTAGAAATGGTAAGGGCACATTTGATTTGGTATTTCCAAAGATAAAGAAAGTTGCAGTTCATAGAGCCGAATCAGGTGGATACTATGTAAGGGGCACTTACACTCATGATACACTTGAAATATCAAAAACCGTTATGGATTTGCATAATTTTGGCTTTAAATATATTTCTCTTGAGCCTGTTGTAACAAAGGAAGAAGATATTAGTATCAAAAAAGAAGACTTATCAATTCTTAAGAAGGAATATGAGCGCCTTGCTATAGAATATGTAAATTCACAGAAAGATGAAACATGGAACTTCTTTCACTTTAATCTTGATTTGGAGGCAGGTCCATGCATTCAAAAACGCATTCATGGTTGTGGTGCAGGTGTTGAGTACATTGCAGTTTCACCTGATGGGTCAATATATCCCTGCCATCAATTTGACGGCATAAAAGAAACAAAATTAGGAGATGTGTTTACAGGTATTACAAATAAAGAACTCCAAGAAAAATTTAGAAAGGCAAACTTTCTTTTTAATAAAGAAGAATGTGCAAAATGTTGGGCAAGATTCTATTGCTCGGGTGGTTGCCTTGCAAATAATTATGTTATGAACGGTGATATCTTTAAACCATATGAAATCGGTTGTGAAATTCAAAAAATGCGAATTGAGGCAGCGCTTTACGTTGCATATAAGTTAAGAGAACTTGGCATTGAAGTTCCAACAACACAACTTTCTGAAAAAAGAGATTCAGTAAAGTAATTAGATCTTGCTGAAGGCTTCTTTTAATTTCTTATAAGTTTCTTCAATTGCCTCAGGAATTACGCGTGTTTCCCCAAACACAGACATAAAATTAGTATCCCCACCCCAGCGTGGTACAATATGGAAGTGAAGGTGTTCTTCTCCTGCACCAGCCGCACGACCAATATTAACACCGATGTTAAAGCCTTCGGGATGATAAACAGTTTCAAGTACTTTAACTGCAAGGCCTAAAAAGTACATAATCTCTGTTTGCTCGTCTTTGTTAAGGTCATATGGAAATTTAACATGCCTTTTGGGACAAATCATTATGTGTCCTGAGTTATACGGATAACGATTGAGGATTATTATTGCAAAATTCCCTCGCTTTACAATAAGATTCTCCTCATCGTTTGAAGAATTTGCTGCAACACAAATAAAGCAATCTCTATCTTTTTTATGTGCATTTTGAATATAAGTTTTACGCCAAGGTGCAAACAAATTTCTCATACAAAATTGTAATTTATATTTCAAACCTTTACTCTTCGGAAATATCTTCTCCTCGTTTTCTTCCCTTGTTTTTGATAATTTGCCTTACATAATCTATAAATTTTCTTACTTCTTCCAAATCTTCATCATCAATATCTTGGATTTTTTTGTTCTTGCCTTTGAAACTTAGAAGCTTCAACAGGGCTAACCTCCTTAATGCAGTTTTTGTATCAATTCGACCATCAGCCCAGTCATCCCAAATTGCATGGACAATCCCGTAAAATTCCGCAATGGAATCAAGCCCCGGTTCATTAACATCGATAACTTCTTTCCCAAGATACTTGTAGCGCTCTTCACGTTCCTCTTGTGAAAGGGTTTTAGAGCTTTCTTTAAGATAATCGTGTATTTTCATACCCCCTCCTTTTAAATAATCTAACCTTTAAGTTTATTCTCGAGATCTTGCAATATCGATTTTATCTCCCCAATTTCCTTTTTAAGAGATTCAACATCCTGCTTTAGCTTTTCAATATCTATATCCTCATAATCTTCATCATCAAATTCCTCAATTTCTTCATCGTATTCTTCGAAGTCTTCTGCTATTACATCATCAATAACATCATCAATAGTTCCTTCTGCACCAACCACCACATCAATGCCCGCTTCATCAAAGGCAGTCATCATATGCTCTCCCATATTGCCTGAAACTACCATTTCAACACCTTTCTCCTTAAGAAAATTTACAACCTCATCGTGTGCATGAGCACCTGCATAAGGATTTGCAATAGATTCAACATTCTTTACATCATCGCCTTCAACTTCAACAATCACAAAATACGGTGCATGTCCAAAATGCTCAGAAATTAAACTTTCAAGACCTTTTGCTTCATCTGTTACAAACGCAATTTTCATTTATTCGCCTCCATAATTGTTTTTACTAAACACACCTATATATTACTTCTGAAAATTCTAATACCTCGAAATTCTTAAAAACTCTAATAAAAATTTCTTTCTATTTTATTATATCATATTTTAAAAAGTTTTTGACATACGAAAAATTAGTATTATAATTTAGAGTGATGTTTACATTACTAATACTTTTAGCAATTTTAGGGATTTTTAGTGGAATTTTTGTATTCTACAGGGAGAAATTTTTAGAAAAAACAGACCATATTGATACTCCGTTAGTTTCTATTATAATCCCCGCAAGAAATGAAGAAAAGAATATTAAAAAAATCCTTGAAAATCTCAAAGATTGTAACTACCCAAATCTTGAAATTATTGTTGTTGATGATAATTCAATCGATTTGACCTCTCAGATTTCAAGATCTTTTGGAGTAAAAGTCATCCGTATAGTAGAACGCGAAGAAGGTTTCCTTGGAAAACCATACGCATGTCTTAAGGGCTTTGAAAATTCACATGGAGATATCTTAATATTTGTCGATGCAGATGTAGAGCTTGAAAAGGACGCCATTGGTAGTATCGTAAAAGAAGTTTTAGAAAAAAACGCAGTAGTGTCAGTTTGGCCAAAACATATAGTAAAGGAACCATACGAAAATTTGTCAATGATATTTGCAATAATTTCAGCAATGGCATCAAAAAGTTTTACTATCTTTGAAAACACAAAACCAATTGGGATTTATGGCCCTCTAATTGCAGTATCAAGAGAAAACTATATCAAAGCAGGCACACACTATGTTGTTAAAAACGAAGTTGTTGAGGACTTCAAACTTGGGCAAGCATTTTTAAAGGCAAACATACCTATCATAAATTTCCTTGGAGGAGATCTCGTAAAATTTCGCATGTATCCAGATGGGCTTAATTCCCTTTTCAAAGGATGGGCTAAAAATTCTGCACTTGGAAGCTCAGCAGTTGATTTTTCAATAGTTATACCAATATTGCTATTTTTGCTCGGTTCTTTGATCCCGCCACTTTACTACAATATATCCCCATTTTTTTATCTTTACATAGCTTATGTTGTATTAATTCGCATCTTTGCAAAAAGAGTAGGAGAATTTTCCATAATTTCGGCAATTCTTTATCCACTAATTGTTTTATTTACTCTTTTTGTTATAACATACTCTTTTTATGCAACATTCATCAGAGGTTTTGTTGAGTGGAAAGATGTAAAAATATTTACAAGAAGGTAGGTAATAACCTATGGAACACATAAGATTATTGGCACTTTATTTTTTAATAGAATTTTTGACAGGCTCGATAATGTTTTCCTATCTTATAGGACTTTTGCTTCACAAAGATATAAGAAAATATGGGGATGGAAACCCCGGTGGGTTCAATTTGTGGCATGCAGGAGGAAAAGTTGCAGGAATTGTAGGAAGTCTTCTTGATTTCTTAAAGGGAGCAATTCCTTTGTTCTTTATAGTAAAAAGCGGGAAATTTTCGACTTTTGAATTAAACATAATTGCCATTGCCCCACTTTTGGGTCATATATTTACTCCCCTGCTAAAAGGTAGAGGAGGAAAAGGTGTTGCAACAACCTTCGGAATTTGGGTTGCATTAACAAATTTTAGAATTGCAATACTCTTCGCAATTTCATTAATTTTGTATCCAATTATATTCCATAAAGGCTACGAAGAATCGCCAGAATACAATTCACTTAGAGTAGTAGGTTCATTCACTTTTATTGGTGTCTTTGTTTATATTCTGCATAAGGAGTTCCTTCTTGCTTGGTTTTTAAATATAATGCTTCTTATCTATTCCCACAGAAGGGAATTAAGTGATATACCTGTAAGACTCAAAGAAAGATTTTTAGGATAAACAGAGTTATTTCGATTTGGATTTTGTTGTTCGCTAAGACAATTTGAATAATGTTTTCATAATCGGGCTTCTAAAAGATAAAATTCCTTTGCAAAATAAAAATTGGGATTATAATAAATTGATGGAGGTGCAATTATGGCAGGAAATATGTATGAAGACCCAAAGGCAATCGGTGAAAAAGCGATGGACTTGCACAGGGCAATTTCATCATTAATGGAAGAGCTTGAAGCAATTGATTATTACAACCAGAGAGTTATGGCAACAACGGACCCAGAACTTAAAAAAATTCTTATCCACAATAGAGACGAAGAGAAAGAACACGCTGCAATGCTTATCGAGTACTTGAGGCGAGTTGATCCAAAATTTGAGCATGAGTTAAAGGATTATCTCTTTACGACAAAAGACTTTGGAGATATGGGCTAATAAAGTCACTCATATGAAAGTTGGAATCACTTTTAATTTAAAAAGAAGTGAAACAGAATTAGACGAATTTGACAGACCCATAACAATCGAAGCGATAAAAAGCGCTCTTGAAGCAAGGGGACACAAGGTTAAACTATATGAAGCAACCTCTCCCTTGCTCTTTTATTCGCTTACGATTGATAAACCTCAGTTTGTTTTCAATATTGCAGAAGGTAAATACGGAGCTTACAGAGAAGCGTTTGTCCCTGCAATTTTAGATGAACTTAGAATTCCTTATACTGGCTCATCAGTCTTATCGCTTGCAATCTCAATGGATAAGGTAATGACAAAAGAAGTGCTTATGTTTCATGGCATCCCAACACCAAAATTCAAGGTTTTCAAGGTAATTGATTCAATAGAAATTGGAGATCTCAATTACCCTGTTATTGTAAAGCCAATTTTTGAAGGGTCGAGTATTGGAATAACTTCAAAATCTATTTGCGTAAGTGATGCTGAATTAAAAGAAGCAATTGAAAAGGCATTCAAGAAATTCAAGAGACCCGTAATGGTTGAGGAGTTTATCGAAGGAACTGAAATAACAGTAGGTGTTATGGGAAATTTTCCACCACAAGTTTTACCACCCATGGAAATTGACTTTTCAACTCTTTCAAGAAGAGAGCTAAGAGCATCTCCTTATATTCAAACTTACAAATTTAAAACAGAGTATTCAGACAGGGCAAACTACTATCTTCCTGCAAGACTCCCGGAACATGTTTTACAAAAAATTACAGAGATTGTTAAAAATGCTTTTATTGCTCTAAGAAATAGAGATGTCGCAAGGTTCGATTTGCGTGTCGATAAGAATTACAATCCATATGTTCTCGAAGTAAATCCCCTTCCAGGACTTGATCCAGAACATTCAGATTTACCACGCATATACAAACTTATGGGAAAAACTTATGAAGATCTCATAAACGACATATTGCAAATTGCAGTAGAAAGGCACAGAGTAGAAACAAAACTTTCCTTTAACCACGAATAATAAATTTCTTGAAATATAAATTAGCATCTTTCCATAAATTACCATTTTTAATACAATATTAGGTATGGGAGTAAGGGAGTATTTTGTTGAAAGATTAAAGGAAGCACTAAGAGAGAAAGACTTAACTCAAAGCGAACTTGCAAGAAGAACTGGCATCTCGATCGCATACATATCCCAACTTATACAAGGAAAAAAGACACCAACAATTAAAGTTGTTGCAAAAATAGCAGAAGCACTTAATCTTCCCACATCATACTTCATTGAAAAGACAGACATTAAAATTCTTTTTCACATTGATAAGGATCTCACAGAAGAAGATATAAGGGCAATCGAAGCCTTTATTGACTACCTTAAAAAGAGGAAAAGTGGAAATAAAGAAACTAATTAAAAAAGAAATTGAAAGCCATCTAAATTTCACATTAATGACAAATGGAAAGGCATACAAGCGCTTTATTCTAACGTATGAATTTGCAGAATATCTCCTACAAGATAACAAGACTTTTGCAAATTTTCCTTATTACATCTACAAAGGTGAGGATAAAAAATTCCAATCAAAGATAAACAGAGCTGTAGCGGAATTACTTATGCTAGAAACTGTTCTAAGAAAAATAGTTTACGAAGCATTACTATATATTGAGAATGTAAATTTAGAATTTATAAATGAACTCTCAGATTACTTCAAAGTGTCTAAAAATTTTGTTAAAATAAAACTCAAATCTCCTTGTTATGAGGTGATCGTATGAAAGTTGTTTTCATAACGGGTGGTGTAATTTCTTCTCTTGGAAAAGGGCTTGTTGCATCTTCACTTGGAATGCTTCTTGAAAGCAGAGGCTTTAGTGTTAACATCGCAAAAATTGACCCATATTTACAAATTGACGCAGGGACAATGTCTCCATACGAACATGGAGAAGTATTTGTAACAGAAGATGGAGGAGAAACCGATCTTGATATCGGAAACTATGAAAGATTTCTAAATAAAAATCTTACAAAAGATAACAGCCTCACAACAGGGAAAATTTATTACTCCGTTTTGACAAAAGAACGCCTTGGCTACTATCTTGGAAAGACAGTTCAGGTCATCCCACACATTACAAATGAAATAAAAGATAATCTCAAAAAATTGGGAAGTACTTCAGATATTCTCATAGTTGAAATTGGCGGAACAGTAGGAGATATAGAATCTCAACCCTTTTTAGAAGCAGCACGACAAATGAAAAATGATTTAGGAAAAGAAAATGTCTCCTATATCCACGTTTCACTTCTTCCGTATCTTAGAGCAACGCAGGAAGTCAAAACAAAGCCAACACAACACAGTGTAAAAGAACTCCGAAGTATGGGAATCCAACCAGATTTGCTTGTTTTGAGAAGCGAAGTGCCTGTCCAAAAATCCATAAAAGAAAAGTTATCTCTTTTTACAGATGTAAAAGTCGAGAATGTGCTTGAAGCAATTGATGCTGATAACATATACAAAATTCCAATTCTCCTTGAAAAGCAGGAATTTTCCAAAAGAGTACTGGCAGTTTTAGGGCTTCAAGAAAACAAATTAAACATCGATAAATATCTTGACTTCTTACAAAGAATGGAGAACCCTCAAAAGACTGTTAAAATTGGCATCGTTGGAAAATATGTTGAACTAAAGGATGCATACAAAAGCCTCATTGAAGCCTTAAAACATGGTGCAACAGAAAACAGAGCAAGGCTTGAGATTGTATGGATAAATTCAGAAACTCTTGAAAATGAAAATTATAAAGATACATTGGAAGAGGCTAATTTAGATGGCATTCTTGTCCCTGGTGGATTTGGTGTAAGAGGAATCGAAGGAATGATTAATGCAATACGTTACGCAAGAGAAAACAAAACTCCATTTTTAGGAATTTGTCTTGGAATGCAACTTATGACTGTGGAGTTTGCTCGAAACGTATGCGGACTCAGGGAGGCAAACTCAACTGAATTTGATCCAAAAACTCCTTACCCTGTAATTGACATTATGGAAAGCCAAAAGGACTTAAAGGCTCTTGGTGGCACAATGAGGCTTGGCGCACAAAAGGCAATCCTTAAAGAGGGAAGCCTTGCTTTTAGAATTTATGGCACAACTGAAATTTCTGAAAGGCATAGACATCGCTATGAAGTCAATAATGAATTTTTACCAATACTAACAAGCCACGGCTTTGTTGTATCAGGAACATCACCCAATGGAAAACTTGTAGAATTTGGAGAAATTGAAGATCATCCGTTTTTCATTGGAACTCAGGCTCATCCCGAATTTAAATCACGGCCTTTAAACCCACACCCATTATTTGTAAAATTTATCGAGGCATCAATTAATCACAAACCATAATACATTTTGAATATTGCATAAATTAAACTTTCGGGAAGAATTTTCTTTAAGATAACAAACAGTTTTTCAGAAAATGGGCCAACCACGTATTTATCATGTGGATTTTTGCTTGAGATAATTTTGTATATGAGTTCAGCAACAATCCGTGGATTACTTCCCTCAGTTTCGTCTTTTTCCATTCTTGAAATTGCCTTATAGAATTTTTCGTAATAAGGAGAGTTTTCTTCTGTGTATTTTTCCCTTTTTGAAGTAAAGCCTGTTTTAAAATCACCTGGCTCAACAACAACTACACGAATTCCAAATTGCTCAACTTCCATCCTCAACGCCTCTGAAAAACCTTCAATTGCAAATTTCGAAGAAGAGTAAAATGCTTGATACGGAAGTCCTATAAGTCCTGCGATAGAACTAAAATTGATAATTAATCCAGAACGATTTTCTCTCATGTAGGGCAAAACTGCCTTTGTGAGATTAACAGTGCCTAAGAAATTTACATCCATTTGTCTTTTTATCGCTTCAATTGGTGTGTCTTCTACGGCTCCAGAGATGCCAAAGCCTGCAACATTTATAAGTGCATCAATATGTCCTTCAATTTCAATAAGTCTTTTGACAACTTCATTTGCCTTTGTCAAATCTGTAACATCAAGTGTAAAAGTACGGTTTTGAAGAGAGTCCTTTAATGTCCTTGAAACTCCATATGCATGTATTCCTTTCGAATTGAGGTAATTAAATATTTCAAGTCCAAAGCCAGAAGAAGCACCAGTCACTAAGGCTATCTTATTCATACTTTCATTATACAATAATTTAGACAAAAATCACATAAATCAAATTTAGTTTAACCTAACCTGAGCGATTCTCCAAATTTTTCATATATAATCAAAAAATTTGCAATTTTTTCAAAAAAGTACTAACATTTTTTAGAGGGATATTCTGTTGAAAGGAATGCAGAATACAGAGGAATAAAAAAATCGCTCAATTTAGGTTAAATATAAAATATAATAGGAAAGCAGTAAATTTATAAAAGAAAAGGAGGTACTTCATGAAAAAGACGGTTGCAGTTTTGTTGACCATCTTTATGCTCCTTTCCTTTTTTCATGGAGCATTAAGAGAAAATGTTGTAAAAGGAGAAACTGTGGCATGGAAAGAGTTAAGCACTGGATCTAATGGTCTAATGAAGGATGTTGAGATAACAAGTGTCGTTGTTGATCCTAAAAACTCTGATGTT
>NZ_JBMFSR010000033.1:0-10619 GCF_049967455.1 Caldisericum sp.
AGGAACGAAGTGACGAGGATTCTCCTCCTTTCTGGGGTAGGTAGAGAGGGAGACTTGGGGGTAAGTTAGAAAGGGGGCATCCCCCTTTCTAATGGTTGATGGGGGACTTTTACCCCTTCGATTAATAGAAATCTCCTCCTTTTAGAGAAGTTAAAGGGGGTTAATGTTAGATTCTCTTCCCCTACATTTTTTATTCATACCTCAGTGCTTCAACAGGATTAAGTTTAGAAGCCTTTACTGCAGGATACACTCCAAAGAATACACCCACTGCGACTGAAACAGTAAAACCCACAATTATTGAGTTTGGCGTTATAGCTGTAGGTGATAATCTACTTGCAAGTTGTGCTCCAAGCACTCCGATAACAATACCTATCATACCACCTACAACAGTAATAACAATTGACTCAAATAAAAACTGAAGCAAAATATCCATCGAATTTGCGCCAACTGCCTTTCTTATCCCAATTTCGCGGGTTCGCTCCGCAACTGTTGCAAGCATAATATTCATAATACCAATACCGCCCACAATTAAAGCAATAAGTCCAATAAGAGTCAATGCAGTTGTCAAAATTGAAGTTGCAGTATTTGCAAGATTAGCAAATTGCTCCATATCCGAGATTGTAAAATTTTCAACACCGTGTCTGTTTTTAAGAAGTGTTGTCACTAATGCAATAAGCACATCCTTTGACATTCCTTTCGGTGGTTTCATATAAATTGCACCCAATGAATTAGTATTAGTTAGTGAAATGAGTTTAGTGATCGGTATATAAACATTTCTATCAACGCTCCCAAACATAGTATTACCCTGAGGCGCAAGGACACCAATTATATAGAATTTGGTATTGAGAAGAGTTATGCTTTTCCCAAGCGGCGGTTCTGTTCCAAATAGATCATTTGCAATTTTTGATCCAAGAATTGCATAGTTCATAAAACTATTAACATCAGTTGAAGTAAATCCTCTTCCTAAGGCAAGATCATACCCAAGTGCTACAAGAAAATCCTCATTAACTCCACTTACCGTAACTGTAATTTCATTTGCGCCGACTTTAACTGTAGCTCTTGCCGTTGTAAGAGATGGAGTTGCAACAACTCCCGGAATTTGGCCTTTAAGAAACTTCAAATCATAATAGGTTATAGGTTTTGTAACAGTACTTCCAATCGAAGAAAATGCTCTTCTTACATCACTTACCTTCCCTGGAGTAATAATTATTGCATCAGAACCAATCTTATTAATGCTTGAAAGGATTTCTCTTTGCGCACCATATCCAAAAGAAGTAATGAGTATAAGAGATGCAACACCCACAATAATACCAAGCGTTGAGAGGATAGATCTTAATCTATTAAGCCTCAGAGAATTAAACGCCATTCTGAGAATTCTAAGAATTTTCATATATATCCCCCTCGACTTCATAAACGGCCCTATTAATTTCTTCACCTTCAATAAGTCCGTCTTTTATCTTAATTATCCTCTCAGTAAATCTTGTGATATTAAGGTCATGTGTTACTATGATCTCTGTCATACCTTCTTTATGAAGCTCCTTTAAAATCTTTAGAATCTCAAGCCCAGTCTTCGAATCAAGGTTTCCTGTTGGTTCATCTGCAAAAAGAATTTTTGGATTGTTTATTAATGCCCTTGCAATTGCAACTCTCTGCATCTCACCACCTGAAAGTTGAGTAGAACGATTTCTTACTCTATTTTTCAGTCCGAATTTTTCAAGAAGTTCATATGCCCTTTTTGTTGCACTTCTTAAATCTCCGTTTGGACTATACTGCACAGGCAAAAGCACATTTTCAAGCACGGTAAGATGTGGAAGAAGGTTAAAAGTCTGAAATACAAAACCTATTTTTTCGTTTCTAATACGAGATAACTCATAATCATTGAGTTTAGATACATTAACTCCCATAAGAAGATACTCACCACTTGTAGGTGTATCGAGACAACCTAAGATATGCATCAACGTGGATTTTCCAGAGCCAGATGGTCCAATAATTGAAATGAGTTCTCCCTCTTGTACATTTAGACTCACACCTCTTAGCGCAGGAATCTCAACTTCACCTAATGTGTAAACCTTCATAAGATTTCTTGCTTCAATTAAGTAAGACATGCCCTATCCTCCAAAAGGTGAATTCGAAGTTGTGCTATTTGCATTTGGTATAAGAAGAATTGTATCTCCTTCACTTAATCCGCTTACAATTTCAACATATGCATTTGAGGAAATCCCTGTCTTCACCTCAACCCTTTGAACCTTACCATTTACAACTTTATCCACAAATGTACGCCCGTCTGCAAGAGTTACAACTGATGAAATTGGCACAGCAAGAACATGTTTCTTAGAACTTGTAATAATAAGAATATTTGCTGACATTCCAGATTTTATATTTGGATTTGATTCATCCACTTGAACCTTCACAACATATGCAGAGCCACCTTGAATGTTCATTTTTTTAAGTCCAACAAACGAAACTTGACCTTTAAGAGTTATTTGAGGTACTGCATCAAAGGTAATTGTTGCAGTCTCTCCTACTCTTAGTTTCGGCATATCAATTTCATCTGCATAGGCAGTGATAAGAAATCCCCTTGGATTACCAACAATAGCAACAGGCATGCCCATTTGAACTGGCGCATTCACTGATGCATTCATTGTTAGGACGATACCATCAATTGGACTTCTTATAACATAATCATTAAGCGACTTTGCTGCTACATCTAAAGATGCCTTTGCTTGATCAAGCTGTATTTTTATTTGTTCCAATTTAAGATTGAAATTATCAAGTTGTCTTTTTGCATTATCAACTTGAATTTTTGCATTATTGAGTGTTGTCTCAGCTTGAATCAACTGTTGCTCTGCTTGTTTCTTTTGCATGTCTGTTGCCTTATCACTTCCCATTACAGAATCGTAATTTGCCTTTGCTACATCATAAGAAGCCTGTGCGACTTTAAGGTTATTTTCTGCTTGTTTAACGCTATTTTCAAGATCTGCCTTCGATTTTAAGGTAAGTTCATAAGAAACTTTTGCATTTTGATAGTTTGCATTTGCATTTTGATATGATAGATTTGCCTGTGTTGAATCAATTTCGAGAATCTTTTCGCCCCTTCTTACAAGTGAACCTTCACTTACAAAAACATTTTTTACAATTCCTGATACCTTGGGATACACATTTTCTTCATCAATATAGAAAATTGTACCTGTTAAATTCACTTCTGAATTTAGATTCATGTAAGATACCGTGTAAGTTGACGAAGTTAAGTTGGGAGAAGTTGAAACTCTTGCACAACCAACCGATAAAAATATTAATGCAAAAATAATTAAAGAAGTTAAGAGTTTATTTTTCATAATTCCTCCTAATATACCATATAATTTTTAATTTTTTACATCTATTTTTATTATATGCAAAATTTATTACATACAAAGCTTGCAAAAATTGATTAATCTACTTCTAACTAAACAAATTCATTTACAATATCCTTGAGGTCTGGGATGTTCCGCTCATAGAAAAGATTTTTTTCTTTCAAAACTAAATCTTCATAAGTTGGAAGTTCATTTTTAAAGAATATGCCTGTTGGAATCTTTTCGCCCCATTCAAGTGATTTTTGAAGTGCCACATTAAAATCATTAGGTTTATAATCTGTATCTTCTAACTTATAAACTCGCTCTTTATAGTATTGGTAAGTGTTATTAAATGTGACACAAGGCTGAAGCACCTCAACAAAAGCGAAACCCTTATGTTTCATCATTTCTTCGAATATGTATTGAAGGTGTTTTATATCTCCCGAAAAACCTCTTGCAACAAATGTTGCCTGTGATACAAGCATAAGAGTTATAGGATTTATTGGGTTTTCAGGATTGCCATATGGAGTTGACCTACTTTTAAATCCCTTTGGAGAAGTTGGAGTAAATTGCCCTGTTGTAAGACCATAAACTGAGTTATTGTGAAGAATAAGCTTAGTATTAGAATTTCTTCTTGCTATGTGGATAGTATGTGACATTCCTTCGGCAAACGCATCGCCATCGCCAACAAACCCAATTGGAATTAGTGACGGATTTGCAAGCTTTATGCCTGTTAAAAGTGGAGGTACGCGCCCATGAATTGTATGAAATGAATTCAAGTGATAGTAGTTTGTTATATATCCATAACAACCGATACCTGAAACAAGCACAATATTTTCCTTTTTAATTGATCCTTCTTCTATCTCTTTTTCTAAAACACTTTTAAGGGCATTGTATATTCCAAAATTTCCACAACCAGGACACCATTGAATTTTCCTATCCGTTGCAAGGTTCATTTTAACACCTCCTCAAATATGCTTCTTAATTCCCAAGGGCTAAATGGCCTTCCATCATATTTTAAAACCCTTTTATCAATATTCCTTCCTATTTTTCTCTCGAAAAGGTCTGCAAACTGACCGAATGAATTTTGCTCAACAGATATGATTTTTTTGACATGGGCAATCTCTTCTAAAACTGCCTCTTTAGGAAATGGCTCTAAGGAAACAACCTGAATAAACTTTATTGGAAAACCTTCTATTGCCTCAAGGATTGCACCCTTAGGAGACCCAAAAGATACAACTGCAACATCCCCTTCATTAAAAACATTTATAAATTTCATCAATTTGAAATCTTCCTCAATTGTTTTCATTTTTAAGAGACGCTTTTCTTTCATCTTGATCAAGGTTTCAGGCAAACTTGATGAATAACCTTCTTCAGTATGCTCTGTTGAATTCACATGCACAATAACATCAGGTGTTCCCGGGGGTGCAAATGGAGAAATACCATCTATTGTAATTTTATATCTATGGTAAGGTCCATCGAAGTCTTTATCGTAGGTTTTTATCATCAGTGGATAATTGTTTGAGAAAGGAATATCTGTTGTTCTTGCACTTTCTGAAATGTGCTTATCTGAAAGTACTATTACAGGTGTCTGATACCATAAAGCAAATTGAAATGCCTTTGCAGTTAACTCAAATGCCTCTTCAATATCTCCTGGTGCAAGTACAATACGCGGAAATTCCCCATGCCCAATATTTAAAGCAAGGTTTAAATCGCTTTGCTCAGTGTAAGTTGGCGCACCTGTTGAAGGTCCAACCCTTTGCACATCAAGAATAACAATAGGTAATTCAACCGCACCTGCAAGACTTATCGTCTCCCCCATAAGGTCAAGCCCTGCACCAGATGTTCCAACCATTGAGGGGACTCCTGCATAGGCACTTCCCAACGCAAGGTTTATCGCAGCAATCTCATCTTCAAGTTGAAGTGCAATAATTCCTAACCTATCCGCATTCTTTGCAAGAAATTCAAGTAAAGTTGAAGATGGAGTGATAGGATATGCTGCATACACCTTCATTCCTGAGCGTACTGCCCCAAGCCCTATTGCATCATTTCCATACAGAAGAGGCTTTGGTGTTTTCTCGCCTTTGATAAGATGAATATTGTTGAAATTTTTCTCCCTTGCGTATTCAAAACCAATTCTAAAAAGTTCGATGTTCTTTGGTGCATTTTTTCCAAGGTCGTCTTCGATTACATCTTCAACAAAGTTCTGTGGAATACCCAACATAAATGTGAGAACTCCTAACACAATCGACGGCTTCATAAAAGGTTCAGCATCTGCTTTTTTTATAACTTCATCATATGGAAAATCATTTAGAGTTAAAGTAAAACAATTTTCTTTTGCTTTATCCTTATATTTTTCAAATACATCCATATGGAAGGCAAACATATAGTCAAATCTATTGAAGGATGTGTGGATTTCCTTCGTTGAGACTCTTATCTCCGAGTAATCTGTTCCTCCGCGTATAATCGATCCATAATCGTTCATAATAAATACATGGTAACCATATCTATTGAATACCTTACCAATGAGCATTGAGCCACGCTTGATGCCTTCGCCAGCTTGACCTCCGATAAAGATTGAAAAGTCCATCTAAAAGCCTCCTTTCAAATTCATCTTTTAAATTATAAACAAAACTGTTTTCAGATAAAAGCTTTCATGTGGATATTCATAAAACCAATGCTTTAAAACCTTTTTTATTTGTGGAAAACTTTCATATAATACTTTTGTATGAATACCTGGGAAAAAGTTTTAGAACAACTAAAAGAAATTTTAAGCGTGCCTGCTTTTGAAACATTTATAAGACCTGTGGAATTTGTTTCAGAAAGCGATTCTGAAATTACCTTAAAGGCACCTTCCATTTTTGTAAAAGAAATGCTTGAAACAAAATATGCAAGCTTAGTTAACTCAACCTTAAAAGAGGTAACCGGGAGGAACATTTCCTTAAATATCCTCGTTGAAGAGAAAAAACCAAAAACGCCGCCCGTTATTATTGTAAATAACATTACTCTTAATAAGGATTACACATTTGAAGAATTTGTAGTTGGCAGCGGAAATAGGCTCTCTTATGCCGCAGCAAAAGCCGTTGCATCAAATCCGGGAAAGGTGTATAATCCTCTCTACATTTATGGAAAAGTTGGTTTGGGTAAAACCCACCTTCTTCATGCAATAGGGCATGAACTTATAAGAAACTTTAAGGATATTAAAATCATCTACACCACTGCTGAAAAATTTACAAACGAAGTTATCTTTGCAATACAAAATGCACAGAGTAATAGTGATCTTATTGATAGATTCCATAAGAAATACAGAACAACAGACGTGCTGCTCATTGACGATATCCAATTTCTTGTGGGAAAGGAGCGAACACAGGAAGAATTTTTCCACACCTTTAACGCCCTCCACGAGGCAGGTAAGCAAATTGTGATTACCTCCGATGTGCCACCGAAAGAACTTGCAACGCTTGAAGAACGCCTTAGATCTCGTTTTGAATGGGGTCTTATAACGGACATTCAACCACCTGATTATGAAACAAGGATTGCCATTTTAAGGAAGAAAGCTCAAAAAGAAAATATTACAATTTCGGATGAAGTATTAGCCTATATTGCAAATAACATATTCTCAAACATAAGAGAACTCGAAGGTGCTCTTATCAGGCTTGTTGCAAAGGCATCGCTATTAAATGAAAATATCACAGTTGAGTTTGCAAAGAATGCACTCTCCGATATTATAAAACAAACTTCAGAACCCATCACCGTTGACAGAATAAAGAAAGTTGTTGCAGAATATTTTAACGTGGATGTTGATAGCCTATCTGACAAAAGAAGAACACAAAGCATTGTTCTTCCAAGGCAAATTGCGATGTATCTTACAAGAGAATTTACCGACCTCTCTCTTCCCCAGATTGGAGATGCCTTTGGTGGGAGAGATCACACAACAGTAATGCACGCATACGCAAAGATAAAAGAGGAAGTAAATAAAACTGAAACAATGCGTGCACTCGTGGACGAAATTATAAACAAGTTAAAAGGATAGGTGTGGATAATTGTGCAAAATGTGGATAATTCTGTGGATAAGTGTGGATATATTGTGGATTCTAAGCGAGGTTGTGGAAAAGTGGAAAACTTAGACAATCTATTAACAGATTTTTACACAAACAGAACTTGCAAATCATATGTTATGTCTATGGTTCTCCACATATTCCACATGCATTATTAAGATGATTATGATTTTTTCAATATTTTTTAAATAATTAATAATAAAAGAGAGGTGAATTATGAGGATAAAGGCAAAGACAAGTGAGCTTACAAAGGCAGTAAGTAATGTTGGAAAAGTAATTTCAGGTAAATCAGTTGACCTTATTTTAGAAAATATTCTATTAGAGGTAAATAATAAATTGACTCTTACAACTACGAATCTCGAACAGGCAATGAAATACTCTATTGATGTGGAAGTAGAAGAATTTGGAGAAGAATTAAAAACAATTCTTCCATACGATATTTTACGGGATATTGTACCAAAATTTAAAGGAGAGTATGTTCAACTTGATATAAAAGAGAAGAAGGCAACAATAAAAGAAGATAGTGGAGAATTTACACTTCATACTTTTAATCCTGAAGCCTTTGCTGTTATTCCTGAGGTAGAGGGAGTTATAAATTTTACACTTACTTTTGGGACACTTAAAGAGCTTATTGAAAATACTATTTTTGCTGCCGCTAAAAAAGAAGAAAGTAGGCGTGAATTTAAAGGAGTTTACTTTGATATAAAAGATGAATATGTAAATTTAGTTGCGACAGATAGTACTGCACTTGCCTTAAATAGAATTAATGAGGCAGGACTTCCAAAAACAAGTTTTATTGTACCATGGAAAGCGCTTGATATCCTTATTCATCTTTCCTATGAGAATGAAACCACTGTTAAAATAGAAATTGCTGAATCCAATATTAAATTTTCACTTCCAAATCTATCACTTACAAGCCTCTTAATTAACGGACAATTTCCTCAGTATGAAAGTGTGATTCCACAGGATCCTGAATTTTATGGTAAAGTTGCAAAGAACGTCCTTATGGATGCACTTGATATAATTGAGGTATTTGCAAAGAAGGGTACAGGAAGAATTATTTTTACATTCACACATGGAAGTCTTATTGTTGAATCAAGTTCGTCGGATATAGGACAAGGAAAAAAGATAATCCCTTGTGAAACAAATGCAGAGGTATCGCTGCAATTCTATGCCGAAAAAATTATTGATGGTATAGAGCATGTAAAAGATGATACAGTATTCTTTGGAATTCAAGGACCACTTCACCCTGTTTTAGTAAAAGGGATTGAATCTAACGATTATCTTTATGTGATAATGCCGCAGAAACCAATTGAATGATAATCGAAAAATTACTTTTACAAAACTTTAGAAGATTTAAAGAAAAAAAATTCAATTTTAGTAACGGCTTCAATATAGTTATTGGAAAAAATGGAAGCGGAAAAACAACTATACTTGAAGCAATATACTTATTATCAACAGGAAAAAGTTTTGTAACAAGTGCCGTCCAAAATTGTGTAAATGTAAGTGAGGAGTATTTTTTTGTTGAGGGAGTCTTTAATAATGTAAGCAGGTTAGATCAAAGTCAGAATACCCTTTCAATACTTTTTAGCAAAGATAAGAAGGTAGTACATCTCAATAAAAGAAAAGTTAAGGCGTTTTCTCTGATTATAGGGAAGTTTCCTGTAATTGTTACAGATTATGCACTTGTTGAGCTCGTTAAAGATGGTCCATCAAAAAGAAGAGATTTTATCAACCATGTTTTAACATTCACCGATGAGGATTACTATAAGAATATTTTAAAATACTACTCGTTTCTCGAACGAAGAAATGAATATCTTAAAGACGGTAAATTTACAATGGATTTACTGTTATTTCTTTCTCACGAACTCTACGATTACGGAATAAAGATTATGGAAAAACGTGAAAAAATAATAAATGACTTCAATGAAAGAATTAGAGATATATTTTATATTATTTTTGATAAAAAATCTGAGCTTTCGATTGTATATCGCCCTTCAAAACTTGAAAAATTGCTTGACCCAGATTCTATTACAGAAGAGATAAGAAGAAAGAGAACTCTTTACGGTATCCATCTTGACGAGATTGAAATTTTTGATGGACAGATTAATTTAAGAGAGTTTGCATCATTGGGAGAGGCTTACAGTATTGGATTTATTTTAAAGCTTGTTGAAAGTGAATTAATTGAAAGGTATAAAAGTACTACACCTATACTTCTTCTTGATGACTTTTTTTCTCACCTTGATGAGGTTAAAAGGGAAAAAATATTGAATTATATAAAGAATAATGAAGTGATACTAACTTCCGTTAGTACTAATGATGTTTCAAAAAGTATTCTCAATAGTGCAAATGTTATAATACTTGAGGATGTTCTGAATGAAAATAATTAAAAGTGGAATTAATGAATTTCTTGAAAAGAGAGGGCTTCTTAAAAAAATTAAAGGCTTTTATCCCATCGTCAAATGGGATGAAATTGTAGGCGAGCAACTTGCTAAGTATACAAAGCCTTTAAAATATCAGGATGGCACTCTTACTATTGGGGTAACTTCCCCACTTTTCAAAAGGGAACTTGAAATAATGAAGGATGATTTGATAAGAATGATAAAGGAAAAAAGTGGAGAGGATACGCCTATTCAGTTTTTGAATTTTAGATTAATTGCAGTTGAAGACGGAAAGCTAAAGGTTAAAAAAAGAGAAACATCAGAAAAAGAAAATATTGAGAGTATTAATGTAGAGTTAGATGAATCTGATTACAAGTGGATTGATTCTCTCGTGTTGCATTTTAGAGGTAATAAAAATTTAAAAGAGTCTTTTAGGAATGTTCTTGTTGCTTATAAAATTGCCGAAAAAAGGATGGAGAAACTTGGCTATAAAAAGTGTGCTAAGTGTGGCGCACTTTTTAAAGGCCCGGGAAAACTCTGTCCTGTCTGTTTCATAGAAGATAAGAAAAATTTAAAAAATAAGTAATTACTCCTTTTTAAAGGTTTTAATGTAAGGAGCATCTAATTATTGGATGAGGATAAGCATCCCTTAAATTTCTTCAAGGGCAAAATTATTATTTTAGGAAAGTATTGATGGGGCGGTGTTTTGCCCCCTCAAAATAATTGTCATTCCGAAGCCGATTTTTCCGTGTCATTCCGAAGTGGCATAGCCACGAGGAATCTCCAATATTAGAAAGGGGGCATCCCCCTTTCTAACTTACCCCCAAAGTAAAGTTATTATTTAGGGGAGT